>DAOTTT010000366.1:0-22992 GCA_034437635.1 Anaerolineae bacterium
CCACTTTAATAACGCCGTCGATACGATCGGCCAGGGCGTGAACGACTTCACCGATTGGGCAGGCGATCAAGTGGACAGCGCGACGGATTGGGCAGGTGACCGGGTTGATGATGTCAAAAACTTTTTCAGTAACCCGCCCGACCTCAACCCGTTTAACTAATGAGCGCACAGCGGTCGCCATTCTTGGCGACCCTACGAAAATTCGGCAGTAGGGATCGCATTCTTGCGATCCGTCTACGTCAAAAACAACGTCTGCCACAATATTGAAATGCATCCCATCGACAGCCATTATTTTCTACACCCAAAAAGTACGCTAAAATATAAGCGCGAGACGACCACTAGGATAAACCCATGACCGATTACAAAGCGTTCAAAGGGGCGATGTTCAGCCTAAAAGCCCCCACAGATTGGTACATCACCTCCAATTCGGACTATCAAGCGATTTTTATAGCCCCACCGTATGAAAAAGGCCCCGGCAGTAATTTGACCGTCGCCGTGAACATGATGCCGCGCCCGGTGACGCTAGAGCAAGCCGTCGCCTTCAACCGCGAATTAATCGTTGAACGGTTCGGCAATGTCAAAGTCGATGAGATGGAACAAGCCACCATCGACGGGAACAACGCCTTTTATCAATCGTATGAATTCGCCCAACCCAATACGGATAAACCCATCTTCCAACAGCAGTTAATCGCTGTCAGTGGAGAAAACAATACCCGCGTGATTACGCTCACGGCGACCCGCCCGACCACCCCAGAAGGCCAAGATGCCGCCGCGCTCGATGACGCTTTTAACGCCATGTTCCGCTCTTTGGCGTTGGATGAGTAACCCCTACACCGGGGATGCAAAATCCCGCGCATCCCCGGTACAATAGACGCACCCACACACAGAGGCCACACCCAACCATAAAAAGGATGTGTCTTGAAGAAAATACTACTCTTAACCAGTCTATTATTGATCCTGTTGGCCGCGTGCAGCGGTGAAGATGACCCGGCAAAGCCGACCACTGCACCCGCAGCCACCGAACCAACAGCCATCAGCGCGGGAACAACATCGCAAGAAGCGCCCACCCGTGAGCCATTGCCCGCCACATATACACCCACCCTCACGCCGACGAATACGCCGCGCCCCACCCAACCCGACGCGCCAACTGCTACCGCGCCGACAATCGTCGCCGACGCGCCGGAGGTTATCGTGCCGGATGTCAGCACGGATTTACCGCTAGAGACGATCCAACTGCCGCCGGGCTTCGCCATTCACATCTACGCGCAGAACATCGAAGGCGCACGCGCTATGAGCTTGGCCGATGATGGCACGCTTTTCGTCGGCACCCGCCGCGCCGGGAACATCTACGCGCTGCGCGATACCGACGGCGATTATTACGCCGAAACCGTCCATACCCTAGCCAGCGGCATGAACCAGCCCAACGGGGTCGCCTACCGCGATGGCGCGTTATTCGTCGCGGAAATCAGCCGCATTGTGCGCTTTGATAACGTGCTGGCCGCCGTTGATAATCGCCAAACGCCCGCACCGCAAGTCGTCAATGACGATCTGCTCAACGAAGGGCATCACGGCTGGAAGTATCTCCGCTTCGGGCCGGATGGCAAACTCTATATCCCGCAAGGCGTACCCTGTAACATCTGCGAGGAAGACGACGCTTACGGCTACATCAGCCGCATGAACGCCGACGGCAGCAATTGGGAGGTGATCGTGCGCGGGGTGCGTAACAGCGTCGGCTTCGACTGGCACCCGCAGACCGGCGACCTATGGTTTACCGATAACGGGCGCGATTGGCTCGGCGACGACCTGCCACCGGATGAACTCAACCATGTAACCGCCATCGGCCAGCACTTCGGCTTTCCGTACTGTCACGGCGGCTCAGTGATTGACCCTGAATTGGGCTACCCCGGCGCATGTGACGACTTCCGCGCCCCGGCACAACCCTTAGGGCCGCATGTCGCCGCATTGGGCTTGCGCTTCTACACCGGGGAGCAGTTCCCGGCCATGTATCGCAATCAGCCGTTCATCGCCGAACACGGCTCCTGGAACCGCACCGAGCCAATCGGCTATCAGGTTTCGCTGGTGTTGCTCACAGGGGATACCGCCTTCAGCTATGAGCCGTTCGCGGCGGGTTGGCTGCGGCCAGATGGCAGCGCGTGGGGTCGCCCGGTGGATATTCTCGTACTGCCGGATGGGTCGATGCTAGTGAGTGATGATGCAGCCGGGGCGATCTATCGCATTGTGTACACTGGAGAATAAACACATCAGGGCGGATTGCTATCCGCCCTTTTTATGATCTAACTAAACGATGTGGTATCGTGACGGAAAAAGTCCCTATAACGTAACTTTATCGAAATAGCACAAAACGTTATAAAAAGATTAGGCTGTTCCAAGAAAATAATGAGCTGTTCAGGAAAACGCCATTTTGCCCTCACCCTAAATCTCTCTCTCTCATGGAGAGGGGGCGAGGGCAAAGGTATCACCACATCACGAAGCGTTTATTCTCTAGAAAAGCCTTAGGAGGTTGCAGCATGGCTAAGTTCAAAGCCCCGACCCTGACAGAGATCACCTATCAATACATCGGCCTTTACCGCCAACCCGCCCGCGAGAAGGACTTCGCCGCACTGGAGAAAACGTTCCAGAAAGCGTTGACGCGCACCAACAACACGCAAGAAATCCGTGCGGCGCTGGCGTTGGATACAGAGCGCGTGCTGCCCGTGCAGATCAAAAGCCCACTGTATGAACGCCTATTGACGCTCGAAGGCCGTACCCTCTCCCTCATCCGCGAGTATGCGCAGGTGATGTACGAGTACGGCCCGGCATTTCATTCGTATGCGGATCGTCTGTGGAATGAAGCCAAACGTATGGAAGGCAGCGGGATTTAGGGAATACATCAAGGCTTTCGCTTTGTGTCACACGGGCGCGAATAATCGCGCCCCTACATTACGCTTCTCATTGGTGTAGGGTCGCCATTCTTGGCAACCGCAGTGAAAAACTATGTTGTAAAAATGTCTCAAGCGAAAGTCCTAAAGCATTTGTTTAGCCATCGGCTTTGAGCCGCATCGGACAGCTACTCCCCGCTGCGTGGCGCAAGTGATGTAAAGTATTCGCGCACCACATCCCGCAGCGCCAGCGGAATAACCCCTTGATCTAACGCTTCGTTGGCACTATTGGCGTAATCGCTAAATACCTGGTCATAGGGCACGGTTGTGTCCCCTTCCGGGTTATCGCTAAAGTCGCCATCGCGTAGCGGCGCGTTACCTTCGCCCGGTTCCAGCACGATGTCTTCTTCTGCGCCTTCGCCACCGGCACGACGCGGGGCGAACACCTCTTGGAAGCTATCCTGCTCACCTTCGGAAACGTCCTGATCGCGTTCTTGTGAGTCCGTCGGCACATCGCCGGTAGTATCCTCAGCTTGCGTCCCGGCTTGATCGCCTGCGTCCTGAGCGGCAGTTGACCCCTGGCCTTCACTCTGCTGCGCACTCGGTTGATCGCCCTCTTGTGGCTGTTGGTTGCCGCCTTCGGCTTGCTGCGCTTGTGCTTCGCCTTGTTCACCTTGTTCGCCCGGCTGTTGGTCGCCGTCTTGCCCCTCTTGCGCTTGACCCTGCTGCTGCCCTTGCTGATCGCTCTGTTGTTGTTGGCCTTGGTCGCTTTGCTGCTGTTGCTGCTGAGAAAATTCTTCCTGAGTCTGCTGGAGTTCATCAGCCTGCTGCTGGAGTTCTTGCGCGGATTGCTGTGCCTGCTCCTGTTGGCGCTGCTGTTGCTGTAGCGCCTCTTGCGCCTGTTCGAGCGCCTCTTGTGCGGCTTGTGTATCGCCTTGCTCCATCGCGTCGGCGTAATCGTCCATCGCTTGGGCTAAGTCGGGGTTCGTCTCGCGGAGTGCATCCGCCGCCTGTCGCGCTGCATCCGGTGATGGCGCTTGCTGGTTTTGCTGCCCCTGCTGCCCTTGGTCGCTGTTCTCTAGCTGTTCGCTCATCTGCTCCAACTCTTGAGAAAGCGCCTCGTTGGGGTCGGTTTGCGTCAAGCCGCTTGGTTGTTGCGCCTCGTTGGGTTGTTGCTGCTCCCCCCCGCCGCTTTGATTATCCGGTTGCTCTTGTAGCGTCTCCACAGCGGAGCGCACCGCGTCGAACGCGCCATCACGGTCAAGTTCCATCTGGTTGGCTTGGTCGCGGACAATTTCCTCAACGTCGCGGGCAGTAGCCAACGCCTCATCCGCGGTGATGGCCTCGTTCTGCAACTCGCGCATATCCACTTCAAGCGCATCAAGGATTTCTTCGCGGGTGGCATCGTCTAACGTGGGATCGGTGGCAACTGTGGCAATCGTATCTTCCACTTGCGCGATGACCTGCTCAACGATCGCGTCACGCTCCGGGTCAACAGCCACATTATCGGCTGTGGCGTTCGGCACGACGACCAAGACGGCCAGCATCAACGCCAGCGCCAGCGCAACGCCCCATTCTTCCCGGCGCAACGCCAAAGGCAAGCCCGCCCGCGCATCGACATCTTCCGCTTGGATCAACGCATCGCGCACCTGTAGATCGGTCAATGCCGGGTCCGCTTGGATGCGCCCGTCGATTAATTCCAGCGCAGTAGATACGCGCTCCTTTAGGCCGAATGTCACATCAAAGCGTCGCGCTGCATCCACCGAGGCCCGCGCCCGCCCCCACACGAACGCCATCAACACGCCGATGCCGAGCCAAACGACCACCACCGCCACCCACAACACCTCTGTATTCGTCAGCCAGGGGCGCAACCGCGAGATAACGCCCACAGCCACGCCAAGCGCCAGCCCCGGTATGAGCGCCCGCGCAAACCAAGCCAGGGTTTGCTGTACGCGCAAACGCCGATCCCAACGCTGGATAATCGCGTTCAAGCCGTTGTGTTGTTGGATGTCTGAGGTGGTAGCCATTGATACTATTCCTCTTGTTTAGCGGATTGAGTCTTTAAATACCTGCAAAAATACATCCGCTCGTGTCAGGTCTTCGGCGGCTTCTGGTGTGTTCACCGAATCATCTAAAAAGTGACTGTAACCGCCGACTTCTTCACGCGGCATGGTTTGGATGTTCAAAAAGCCCATCTCCCAGCTTGAAAAGCGGCGCTCTGGAACGGGATAGCGACCAAATTCTATAACGCTGTGATGCCGTTCGTCTTGCTTGATTTCATCAAACAATTCAGTGACGGTCTGATCTTCGCCTTCCAGCACTTGCAGGAAGTTACCATCATGATAGAGCAATAAGCCGGAAACACCTAAACGTTCGTTTTTGACGCGGGCTTTTTTCAGCAGCTCTAAGATTTCGTCCTCTGTCATGGGTTTCGTTGCAGTGCTGCCGTAAATCAGGTGGATCATTGTCATTCTCCGTGTTGCTTTAGTGCAAAAATACGTGTTCACAAAGCAATTTTATCTGATTTTCAAGCGTAAACCCAACATTACTGACGACTTTGCCGGATGATATGACGCGCATCGTCTAGCGTATCAGCGTTCAGCCAATTATCGGCGCTATACGTCCGCCGGAACGCATCAATCAACATTCTACCAAAGGTATTACCACCTGTGACGACAATCAGCCCGATATTCGGCGCGATGTAGCGATCAATGTGGCTAAATTCACTCATCAAGCCGGGCGGTGTAGTCGGGGTATGGCGGATGTAAGGAATAACATCCACCCGATACTCAACCGATTTCGCCATCATGCGCGTCCGGTTGAACGCCTCTCGAAAGTCAATACGCGACCACTCGCGGCCAAATTCCCAGCGGATTATCGTCTGCTGGTCGTCGTCCCAGATGACATCAATACCCATAGCCTACTACTCCTCACTGGACTGCCGCATCCCACGCACAGAAAGCACGATCATCACGGCAGCCGTCGTCAAATACAAAATCGTAAAGCTCAACCAGGGTGACGCTAACGGAATTTGTGTGCCGTCGCGCAGACGTTCCGTATAAAAGCCTGCCCCTTGGTTTTCAAATAAGCGGTTTTGTGTCTCCAAGGCTGTCATCACCGGGTTCAAACTGTTGATGAACGCATCCGTATAAATCACGGCGGATTGCAACACCGGGGAATCGTCGATGGGGTCTTCCAGCACTTGGCTGACAATGCTCAGGCCGAAGCCCAACGCGATGGGCACGGCGATCGTCAGCGCGAATACCACCGAATACGCCCGCACGGAGGCCGTCAGCGTGCGCTCGAACAACGTAGAAAAAAACAAGCCGATTGTCCCCAGCAAAATCGCCGTCACCGCCAGGATGATAAACGCCAGCAATAATTCGCCTTGCGAGACACCACCAAACAAAAACGCGATACTCTGTAGCGGGATCGCCGCCAGCAGCAGCAGCAGGATATACCCCAGGGCGCTTTCCAGCTTGCCGATAATAAACGACTGATGCGGCAACAGCGTAATCTGGAGCAGGTCATATGTCTTGCGCTCGCGCTCACTACTCACCGCGCCGCTGGTAAACGCCGGCGCAATGAACACAATCAGCAGCAGTTCCAGCACGAAGATACCCCGGAACAAGTTCCGCCCCAGGTTCCCCGTGACGGACGTATTCGCCACTGACCCGGCCTCCGTTTCGATCAGGTACAGCAGCACCGCAAAGCCACTCATCAACGCCAGGTAAACCGTAATCACCACGAACGCCCGCGCCCCGCGCATCCGCCCGCGCAATTCTTTGAGCATCAGCGGGTTGATGCGAAACGCGCTCAAATCCCGCATGATGGACAGGCCAGCATAAGCACCGATGCCGATGGGCAGCAGGCCAGGGATAAAGCCCTGTGTCACCAGCAACCACCCGTTAATCACGATCAAGATCAACATGCCCAACGGTGCCCAGAACTCTTGCGCCAATACACCCACCATCAGCACCAGCAAGGCGCTGAGGTTGCCCATGCCGAGCAAGATCACGATCAGCAAGGCAGTATCCGCCGCGCCGTCATAACTACCAAGCAGCACCTCGCTTAAGCTGGTAAACAGATCCGACGCGGCAACCCCGGCGATAACCGCCAATACCCCCACCAGCAGCGCAAAGCCCCCATTGAAGATCGCGCCCCATTGCAAAATGTTGCCCGTCCGTTGTAAGGCACGCTCACGCGGGGAAAGCGGGGTATCTGTCGCGGCAATCGGTTTTTTTGCAATTTCGACCATAATATCCCTTTACTAAAATGCCGGATTATAATCATCCGGCATACTTTATTATACTCGACTTTATCTAATTACATTTTTGTAAAGCATTTACAGGTTTTAAAGGTTCTCAATAAACCTGTATTCGGGTGGAGAAATCGTTAAATTCCACTGGACAGCCGCTAACAATCGAAATCTTCAGCGTCCGGGGTGCGGGCTTGGCTAAGCATCCGCTCGAACTCCGCCAAGTACAGCTCCGCTAACACCGGATCACGGATAATCACCATATTTTCATCGTTGGATTCCGTCGCGTTGCTGCTGATGTTAAACGACCCCGTGAGGACGGTTGTCCGGTCGATGACGAAGACCTTATGATGGAAGGTTTCGCTGTTCGTATCCTGGAAGACATCCAGACCGGCGCAATACATCGCCCCCAGTTCGCTAAAGCGCGTCTGACTGCCAACCGTCTCGAAAATGCCGGAGACATCCACGCCTGCCGCCGCTTGATCCAACACCGCCGCGCCGATCTCGTCTAACGTAAAGGAGAAGGTCATAAAGCGAATTTCGCTCTGCGCTGCGCGGATTTCTTCTTCCAAAATGCTGGAAACCGGATCATCCGGGGAGAAGATCACGCGGACATCAATACCATCCACCGTGAATTGCTCATTGTTGGGTGTATCCCCGCGTGGACCGAACACCTCTTGCTCGAACATTTCGTTAAATTCAGTCTGGTAGGCTTCCACCACGCGCCGTGAGCGCAGACGCAACAAGTTGTTGTTGTTGGTATACGTCCCGCGTGGGGTAAAGTTCATCGACCCCGTGAAGACCTCTTGCCCGTCAATGATAAAAAACTTATTATGCATCAAGGCGCTGCGTTGGTCATCACGCCAGGGAATACCGGCATCTTCAATGGCGATAAAGGGCGCATCTTCACCGAGCAAATCAAGTTCTTCGTTTTCTTCAACAGTGTGTTCGTCATCAACCACCATGCGCACCTGCACGCCGCGCTCATGCGCCACGACAACCGCCGCCGTTAAACAGGCGTTTTCCCACTCAAACGCGGCAATATCCAGCGTGGCTTGGGCATCGTTGACTGCATCCACCAATACCTGATCGATCCCACCCATGCAGGTATCCGCCGGGTGTGCGTCGTTGCGCGTCGGCGCGGTGAAGTACACTTGCCAGAAGTTCGCCTCAGCGCCGAAGCCCTCAGAGATCGTAATCGCCGACCCGGTAGCCCCGGCGTTGTTGGTCGTTTCTTCTGGGAGATTCTCCGGTGCTGCCGGTTCCTCTTGGACAGTTGTCGTGCCTTCGTCGGCGGTGTCCAGTATCCCGCTGAGATCCACCCCGAAATAAGAGGCCACCGCGATGATGATCGCACCGACAATGCCCATCAAGAGCGACTGCGGGGTAACTTTGCTTTTCTTTTTTTTTGCCATTGTGCTACTTTTCCTTGTTTAACTACTTACGGTTCATACCTGGAATGTCGTCAATGCTAGGCGGGTTTTGATCGTCTTTGTCTTGGTCATCCCCCCGCCGCAGCTTATCAAAGGCATCCTGCGCTTTGTTGATGACATCGTCTATCGCATTTTGCGCGGTATCCTTCGCGCTGTCCATGATAGACTTTGCCGCTTGCTGGGGCAATCCCCCCGGCGCGGTCGTGCTGCCTGTTTCCACGAGCACCAGTAGTGTCCGCACAAGATTATGCTCATCGAGTTTATCCATCGCATCCACCACCGGGCCGATGCTGCCAAACTGTGGCGGATAGCCCATTGCTTGCGCCCGTTCGATCAAACGGCGCACCGCTTTACGGCGCTGCACGTCCTCCAAATCCGACGCACGCCCGGCAATGAGGTTAATAGATTTCATGATCCGGCGCAAATCGCGCGTTTTCGCGTCGAATACCTCTTGGCTATCGGCGCGGTTCGCCATCATCTCAAGTTGGCCTTCGCCCCACTTAAGCAAGGTGATCGATGGCGGCTCTTGCAGGTCGTCAATAATGCTGGTGTCTTCGTACATCCGAATAATAGCGTCTTTTGATTCGACTCGTGACATAAAAATGCTGTCCTATGGCTTCGTTAAACGTCCCTCTAAATATAGCACCAATCGTATGATCGGTGTTTGCCCATGTTTAGGCGTGTGTTATAATTTACATGACAATCTTGCTTAACTAAGGTTAATTTTTTAAGTCAATTAGAAAGGTACGACAGCCGTGAGTTCTCTCGTCCTAACACTGAGGGAGACACTACGCTACCGGGGGGCTATCGGGCAATGGAGTTGGGTACTTCATCGTCTTTCTGGTCTGGGTGTGCTGCTCTTCTTCGTGATCCATGTTGTTGATACGTCCTGGTCAGTTTTCTATCCCGCCTTATACGAAAAAGCCATCGCAATCTACCAAACACCGCTGTTCACCCTTGGCGAATTCGCCCTGGTCGCAGCCGTCGTCTACCATGCGTATAATGGCTTGCGCATCGTTGTTTTGGACTATAAGCCGGAGTGGTGGCGCTTCCAAGAACGCGCTGCGGTATGGGTGTTAGCACTCAGTGCCTTAACGCTGCTGCCCGTCTTCCTGCTTATGTTTACGCATGTTTTGCATTACTACGAAGACAGCCCGGCACAAATCGGCCTGGGTCAAGTCCTCGTAGAACAAATTCCGTTTGTTGTCGGCATCGGCGGGGCGTTCGTCGCCGCGTTGCTCTTCTCCGCTGTGGCGGGTCTATTTACTGGCGGCACAGAAAAAGCCACCGCTGGCACCGTCCGCAAGGGGCGCGGCAGCAAACTAGAGCGTTTCTGGTGGTCCTACATGCGCATCAGCGGCCTGTTGATCGTGCCGTTGGTCTTCGGCCACTTGGCCGCCATGCACGTCGTCCAAGGCGTGTTTGATCTCACCGTCGCCGGTAAGCCCATCGTCGGTGTATCCGCGACGGATGGCACCCTGCTCACCAACGCCATTAACGACACCGGCACCGCCGTCGAATTTGTCGGCGAACGCTGGAACTACCTCGTCGCCAGTGTCGCCGTGTGGCGCTTCTACGACTTCGCGCTGCTGGCCTTAGCCGCCATTCATGGCTTTAACGGCCTACGCTACGTGCTGACCGACTACACAATGGATAACCCGCTGCTGCGCCGTGCATCGGTCTATGTCAGCGTTATCGGCGTTGCCGTCATGCTGTTGGTCGGGGGTGGCGCGTTGATCGGCACCATCGAAGAGACCGCCGTCCGCGAGGCAGAACGCGCCCGTGTCAATGAACTTGAGATCGGCTTCCGCTCTGTGGACGATTTCGAGTCCGAGTTCGACACCTGCGCGGCTGGCACGCTCAGTTGTGCAGAAGACGCAGAGGCTAACAGCGGCACAGATGCCGAAGATAGCCAGACAGTCGATGATGCGGCATCCGACGAAGCGACAAACACGGACGAATCAGCGAATAGCGAGTCATCAGATAGTGATGAATAACCCGAATTGTATTGTAAAGTAACGGATTAAAGGGTTTTAAAGGAGTAATCGAACATGACTGTACACGTACATAAACACGAAGCGATCATCATCGGTGCCGGTGGTGCCGGGTTGATGGCGGCGCTTTATGCCAGCGAAGGCGGCGCGGATGTCGCCGTCGTCTCTAAGCTGTACCCCACCCGCAGCCATACCGGGGCCGCCCTGGGTGGCATCGGCGCGGCATTGGGCAACCTGGAAGAGGATAAACCCATCTGGCACGCCTACGATACCGTAAAAGGCGGCGACTACCTCACCGACCAAAACGCCGCCCTCATCTTAGCCGACAACGCCATTGATGCCGTTGTCGAGCTAGAGCACATGGGCCTGCCATTTGACCGCACCTCAGAAGGCCGCATCAGCCAGCGCCGCTTCGGTGGGCACACCAGCAACTTCGGTGAGCAACCCGTGCGCCGCGCTTGCCACTCCGCCGACCGCACCGGCCATATGATCTTGCAGACACTGTATCAACAGTGCATCAAGAACGAAGTCAACTTCTTCGACGAATTCCACGTCGTAGACTTGATTATGAACGAAGGCGCAGCGGTGGGTTGTGTGGCTGTGGCACTCAGCACAGGCGAATATCACATCTTTCATGGCAAGGCGCTGATGTTCGCAACCGGGGGTTGGGGGCGTGTATGGTCGTTTACCAGTAACGCGCACAGCCTCACCGGGGACGGTGCCGCCGTACCGCTGCGCCGGGGCATCCCCATGCAGGATATGGAATTCTACCAATTCCACCCCACCGGCTTATACGGCCTGGGCGTGTTGCTCACGGAAGGTATTCGCGGTGAAGGCGGCGTGCTGCTCAATCGTCACGGCGAACGCTTTATGGAAAAATACGCGCCGAGCATTAAAGACCTCGCCAGCCGCGATGTCGTCAGCCGCGCCATTTACATGGAAGTACGAGGCCAAAACGGGATCAACGGTAAAGATTACGTCCATCTGGACATTCGCCCGGATACGGTCAACCGTTACCTGGCGGAAGCGGGCGAAGATCGCCGCATCAGCAACGACGACGTGCGCCGTAAATTGGCAGAAACGCTGGACGTGTGCCGTACCTACGCCGGGGTTGACCCCCTCACCGAAGGTATGCCCGTCCGCCCGACAGCCCACTATGCGATGGGCGGCATCCCCACCAACGTGGACGCGGAAGTCATCACCGATGCCCATTGGAACGACGTGGTACACGGCCTCTACGCCGCTGGCGAAGCCGCCTGCGTGAGTGCGCACGGCGCGAACCGCCTCGGCACCAACTCGCTGGTTGACCTCGTTGTGTTCGGGCGGCGCGGTGGTATCAAGATGGCCGAATTCTGCAAAGAAAACGACTTCTTGCCACTGCCGAAGAACCCCGAAGCCGAAATCAAAGCCGAGTTTGACCGCATCCGCAACAGCAACGGCAAAACCCGCGTCTATGAACTGCGCGATGCCATGCAAAAGACCATGATGGAAGGTGTCGGCGTGTTCCGCACGGAAGAAACCATGAACGAGTCCATCGAAAAGCTCAAGGAAATCCGCGAGCAATACATGACCGACCTCGTGGTGGATGATCGCGGCGTGAAGTTCAATACGGATGTAATGGAAGCCTGGGAACTCGGCTGCCTGCTGGATAGTGCGGAAGTGACCGCTCTCAGCGCGTGCGAACGGAAAGAAAGTCGCGGCGCACATAGCCGCGAAGACTATAAAGACCGCGACGACGAAAACTGGATGGTACACACCCTCGTTTACCGCGACAACGACGAAATTATTCACGGTACGCCGCAATATCGCGTCAACCTAGATAAGAAAGTCGATCTCTCGCTCGCGGAAGAAGATGAGCGTTTCATCCCGAAGGCGCGTGTCTACTAACCAAAATCTACGGATGTGCGTCGTATCGCTGCGGCGCACACCATCTTGTCGTTATTTGCATCTTTAGGGGAAATTATGCGCATAAATTTTAGAATCCGCCGTTATCAACCGGAAATCAAGGACAAGGATAAGCCCTACTGGGATGAATTTTCCTTGGAAAATGTCGAGGGAACCGACCGCGTGCTAGAGTTGCTCCACCGCGTCAAGTGGGAGCAAGACGGCACCCTCGCGTTCCGCCGTTCCTGCTCTAGCGGCATCTGCGGCTCGGACGCGATGCGAATTAACGGGCGTAACCGCCTCGCCTGCAAGATCCTCGTGCGGGATGTCGTCAAAGATGGCGGCACCATCCAAGTCGAGCCGATCTTGGGCTTGCCCGTACTCAAGGATTTGATCGTTGACATGGAACCGTTCTTCGCCCATTACCGCGACGTGATGCCCTACTTGGTCAACAGTGACCCGGTGCCCGCTGATGGCCGTGAGCGCCTGCAATCGCAGGAAGACCGCGAAGTCTTCGACGACACCACCAACTGCATCTTGTGCGCAGCCTGCACCACATCTTGCCCCAGCTTTTGGGCAAATGGCAAGTACGTCGGCCCAGCAGCCATCGTCCAAGCACACCGCTTCATCTTCGACAACCGCGACCAAGCCCTGCCGGAACGCCTCAACATCTTGGCGGAACCGAACGGCGTTTGGCGTTGCCGCACCATCTACAATTGCACCCCGGCTTGCCCGCGCGAGATCCAAGTCACCCGCGCCATTGGTGAGGTCAAGCTGGCGATCCAACGCGGCACCCGCGATGGCATCATCGACCCGGAGAACATCCCGGCGCGTCAACACCACTAAACAATACTCAAACGGGGGAACTGCGCGTTCCCCTGTTTTGACGCTGACCACGCTACGGCTTAATCGCCCCGCAGATGGGCGCATCCCAGCCTAACGCGGTATGTTCGGCCAGCATCGCGTCGATTTTTTCCGCGATAAATGGCGGATACGGTGACGTGCGCCGTATGCTTAAATCCGCATGGCTGCCGAGTCCTTCCAGCGTCGCCGCCAGTACGTCGCGTGTCTCGTTGACCATAAACAGCATCACATGCAACCGCTTGGCGCTGCGCCCTAACACGCGCCCATAAATCGCCACTGTTTCGCCCTTATGCACCTCCGCTAGATAGCGCAGATGTTGCGTCAACGCAAAGCCTCCCGCTTGATTTTCCTTGTAATAGTCCAACGACATGCCCATCTTCTCGAATAAATGCCAATCGGCATCGTCAAAAATGCTCAGATACCAACGTACATTCATATGTCCCATCGCGTCGAGATAATCTTCGGTAATGGTCACGCGGGACAAAAAAGGTAACTGCTTAATTTGCTCAACCGTCATTGCTGATGCACTCCGCATTGTAAAAAGTTTAAAAAGCCAATTATAACTTAGCATCAATTATCAAACCAAACTCAACATTAATCTAAAAAAAACCTTAAAGAATTTATAATATGGTTGAACTGTAGACAATGTGATTATCATGACGCATAATAACCAGCAGATGTTAACTGAAAAAATTGATGCCCTCAATGATAAGGCATGGCAGACATTAGTCGTTGACCCTGCCGAATCACAGAAGATGTTCAAACAGGCATATGACCTGGCGACGGCGGGCTATCAATACACCAACGGGATGCTCAAGAGCTTGGTTGGCATCGCCCGTGCGGATTTAATGCAGGCCAATTATCAAGACGCGATGCGCCGCATTAAACGCACGTTGACCCTGACGAGCGGTCTTGACAACCCCGAAAATCATTACCTGGCGCTGTATACCCTGGGTGAACTCCACCTAGAACTTGACAACCTCAATGACGCTTACGAAGCGTTCCGCCAACAGTTAGCCCTCTGCACCAAGATCAACGATGATATGGGCATCATGCGAGCAGCCAACGGCCTAGGCATGATTAGCGACCGTTTGAACAAAAATGAAGAAGCCCTGGAATATTTCTTGGAGGTCTACGCCCGCGCTCAAATCATCGGCAACACCTACGCGGAGGTTATCAGCCTCAACAACGTCGCCAGCCAACTTAACGAACTCGGCAAGTATGATGAAGCGATCATCAAATCGCAGCAATCTCTCGCGCTCACAAATGATGAGATGACCTATGCGCAATCCAACATTCACGGCGTGTTAGCGTTGGCACATCTCAACAAAGAGAATTACACAACCGCATATGACCACCTGATGCAAGCCTACGAAGTCGCCCAGGCTTACAATCTTGAGCTATTGATGCCGTCGCACCTGGAAAACATGGGCTGGACGCAACACAAACTCGGCAATGACGACGACGCGATCCAACTCCTCAAACAAGCCCTGCAAAAATCATCGCACTTACTTCAACATCGCCGTTGTAGCACCATCCACGAGAAGTTAAGCGCCATCTACGAAGAACAAGGCGCGTATGAAATCGCCCTGCTGCATTATAAGCGCCGTAGTGAATGCCTGGAAAATGACAACTTGGACGAGAGCGAACGCCGTATTGCACAGTTGCGCCAATTACACGATGTCGAAACGCTGCAAAAAGACCGCGACTATTACGAGCACCTCGCCACAATCCACGACGAAGCGATTAGCAACGCCAACCACGACCTTAAAACGCCGCTGAGTCGCATCAACCTCGCCAATTATGCCCTACGGCGACACATCGCACCCGATAACATCGAAGCGACCCGCAAGCTCGACATTATCGACAGCGAAACCGCCCATGTGCGCCAACTCATCGACAATCTACTCGATCTCACCCACTATCAAAGCGCCCAACGCCCCAGCACCACACCACATAATATCCATATGCTGCTCTCGCAGAGCGTCCACGCCGCCCAAGTGCAGGCCAGAGCCAAAGAAATCACGCTGCATTACACACCCAACGACAACACTAACTTACACCTCGCGGTTGATGTCGTCAGCTTTAAGCAGATGATTGATAATCTGCTGAGTAACGCCCTCAAATTTACCGATCAAAACGGCGAAATCGACGTTAGCTTAAAGACGACCGCCGAAGAAGCGATTATCTGCCTGACGGATACGGGCATTGGCATCCCACAGGCGGATTTACCGCATATCTTTGACCGTTTTTACCGGGCAACACCCCACACCCATATTGAAGGCTCCGGCCTGGGCTTGGCAATCGTCCAGTCCATCGCCCAAAAGCACAACGCCCACATCGACGTAAACAGCGCCCCCGGTGTCGGCACGACTTTCACGATTACGCTGCCCCTACGAACCCCCTAATCAATGGGGTGTCCGCCCTAGAGCAAAAAACCCATAATGAAGTTATACTAAAGTAAAAGCGTTATGGCTAGAAGGAGCGGTTATGTTTGATATTGATCCCGCCACCGTAAATGCCGACATCGTTTATTTGGGGCTGGTATTTAGTTTGTGGTTCGCCGTCACTGCCGCATACATCCCCGGCACTGGCATCATAGAAGGTGTCGCCTTGGTCGGTTTTGGTGCGTCGTTGGTCGTCCTTACACAAGTATCAACAAGCTGGTTGGCCGTCTTGTTGATCGTGTTGGGTGGATCGTTGTTTATGATTGTGCCGTTTGTCAAACAAAAATATGCGCCCTTTGCCCTCATCGGGCTAGGGATGCAAGGCATAGGCGGCTTGCTGCTATTTACCAGCGACCTAAGCGTGTCGCCCTTGGTGCTGGCACTCAGCCTCATCATCCCGGCTACATATCATCAGTTGGTGCTCATGCCCATGCTGCGCAACGCCCGCGAACGCCCCATTGAAGAGCGCGATAGCAAACTGGTCGGCATGTTAGGGCGCGTCACCCATACTATCAACCCTGTTGGCACCGTGTATGTCGGTAGCGAACATTGGTCTGCGATGGCCGACGATGGCGAGAGCGTCATCGAAAAAGACGTTAGAGTGCGCGTCACCGGTAGAGAGAGTCTGCGGCTTTTAGTTGAGCCGATTAAAAACAAACGAGAAGAAGGGGAGGATTAAAATATGGAAGGGAGCGGCATTATTATTGGCCTGGTCCTTGTCGTTGTCGTTGTCTATCTGCTAGCCAACGTCATCCGCATCATACCAGAATATCAACGCTTGGTCATCTTGGCGCTAGGGCGCTATGCAGGCACACGCGGCCCCGGTATCGTCATCGTCATTCCGTTCTTAGAGCGAGCAATCACCGTTGACATCCGCGAGCGGTTCTTGGACATTCCCTCACAGACCGCCATCACGCAGGATAACGCGCCCATCGCCATCGACTTCTTAGTGTACTACCGCGTCACCGAGCCGAAAAAGTCCGTGCTGGACGTTGATAATGTGGTCAGCGCGGCGATCAACATCGCCACCACCACCCTACGCGCCGTCATCGGTGATATTGACCTGGACTCCGTGTTGAGCAAGCGCGACCAGATTAACGAAATCTTGCGCGTCAAACTAGACGAAATCACCGAGCGTTGGGGCTTGAAGATCACCAGCGTAGAAATCCGCGAGATTGAGCCGCCGCGTGACGTGCAGGACGCGATGAACCGCCAGATGTCCGCCGAGCGTGAACGCCGGGCGCAGGTCACCCGCGCCAATGGTGAGCGCGAAGCCGCCGTCACCATCGCTGAAGGTGAGCGGCAATCCGCCATCCTTAAGGCCGAAGGTGCCAAGCAATCCAGCATCCTCAAAGCAGAGGGTGAGCGCCAAGCGCAACTGCTCCGCGCCCAGGGTTTTAGCAAGGCGCTGGAGGCCATCTATCAAGAGGCCAAGGACATCGACCAAAACACGATGCTCCTGCAATACCTAGAAGCCCTGCGCGATGTCGGTAGCAGCCCATCCACCAAGTTTATCTTCCCGATGGAGATCAGCGGGTTGATGCAGCAAATCACCGACCGCATGGTCTCTGCTGGTAAAGGCGGGATGCAGCCAGAAGGCGCGGCAAAGCCTAAGAAAAACGGCGGGAGCAAGCCCAAGCAAGAGCCACTCCCACCGCTGGGTACAGACGAAGAATAAACGTCCAAAGAAAAAAGCCGCCTCATGATATATGAGGCGGCTTTTTGGGTAACTACTCAGGTAAAGCTTATATCCCGCATCGGCTCAAAGCCGATGGCTACACAAACGCTTGGAAGCCCATAAATGGGCTGTGTACACACTGATTAGCCCGTTCACGGGCGGCGCATACATGCGCGGCGGTAAGCTAGTCCCCGATTTTGAACCGGGGCAGTCAGCAAATCAGAGCATACCTTGAGTAGTTACGCTTTTTTGTCGTCTTCGCACGTTTAAAGCTGGAAGTCCCCCGTCACGCGGACGACCTTCTGCTCATAATTGTTGACATATTCCAGCAGATCCGCATGGAGTTCTGCCCAGTCTTCGCTTTTGAGGATGGTCTGCATCTTCTCCAAATTATCAGCAACGGCTTCCGCCATGATTTGCGGTGCCTCCCCCTCACGGCTGTAGACGGTATACCACGCCCAAGTGGTTTCTATGCCAATTTTGTTCACACCGGGCAGCCATTCCCGCACGACAAATTCAAAATAATCTTGGTCGCGCCCCGGTTTAATATCCCAGTTCATCAACAGTTTTACACTCATTCAATCCACCTCTAAATATTCGGCTGCAAGACCACGACTTGCGGTTGTTCCGGCAGGCCGCTAGACGTTACACGTAAACTATCGGTCTCCTCAACACGGCTAACGCCCATCACTTTGAGGAACTTTTCCAGGGCGGCTAGCTCAACGCTCAAACCAGGGATCGCGTACTGCATCGGCACAATGTAACTCGGTTCAATCAAGGCGATCACTTCTGACGCTTGATTGACGTTGAGGCACGCCCCACCGCCGATGGGCACCAAGACGGCATCCACCTGGCCGATCGCTTCAATGTCTTCTTGGTTCGGCACATGGTTGAGGTTGCCCAGGTGCAGCACACTCACATCACCATAGTAAATGGAGTGCGCAACGTTATAAGTCGCTTGTTCGGTCGTTTCGTCCCAGGTGTGCAGCGGAATACCATAGATGAACACGCCGCCGATCTCATATTCTCCGGGGCGATCCACGACATGCTGTACGCCCTTCACCGCGTTGACATTATTAAAGGCCGTGCCCGCTTGACTCACGGTGACGACATCCGCCTTCCAGTGTGGAATTTCTAGCCCGAAGTCTTCCCCATAGGGGTCTGTCACCACGCTGATCTGCCCGCGTTCTGTCAGGCGAAAGCAATTATAGCCATACCATGTGATGTCCAATTGTGTCTTATCCTTTAGCTCGTCAATGCGTTCTCATGAGTCTATTGTATCATCGAGAGAATGCAAGTGTTATAGATCATCTGTGCTACATTATATCATAGGTTCGGCTCATGCCATATAGGGGTTCGGTTTAGTCTTCATTGGCACGGGGTATACTCAGGCAGTGACGAGTATGGTTAAATAGAGTCAAGATAAAAATCAAACGAAGGATGATATATGAGCGTCGTTTGTATGGGTGAATTACTGATTGATTTTGTCGCTTTGGAGAGCGATGTGAGCGTGGGCGATGCGTCCGGGTTTGAAAAAGCGCCCGGTGGTGCCCCGGCCAATGTCGCCGTTGCCGTCGCCCGCTTGGGGCATCCGGCCAGTTTCATCGGCAAAGTGGGCGATGACCCCTTTGGCGAATTCCTACGGGCTGTGCTGGAAGCCGAAAGCGTCAACGTGGACGGCCTGATCGTCAGCAAGCTAGCCCGAACCATGCTCGCGTTTGTCTCGCTTGGCGCGGATGGTGAGCGGAGCTTCGTCTTTTATCGGCATCCGAGCGCGGATATGCTCATGTCGCTGGAAGATGTGCGGCTGGATGTGATCGACAAGGCACAAATCTTCCACTTTGGCAGCATCACTATAATCTCCGAGCCGAGCCGCAGCGCCACGCTGATGGCGGTGGATTATGCCAGAGATAACGGCTTGACGATCTCTTATGATCCGAATTTGCGGCTTGATCTCTGGCCGGATGCGGAAGCCGCCCGTGAGGGCATGTTACGCGGGATGGCGTTGGCCGATGTGGTGAAGATCAGCGAAGATGAAGTGCGCTTCCTCACCGGGAGCGACGTCATCACCCCCTTATGGGAGGGCAAACCACACTTAATCGTCGTCACACACGGCGCAGGGGGCGCTACCGCGTATCTGCGTGGAAAAGACCCGGTGCATGTGCCAGGGCGCACAGTCGATGCCGTTGATACAACCGGCGCGGGGGATAGCTTCACGGCGGGGTTGTTAGTCGGCTTACTGGAAAACCCCGATACATACGGCCAGAGGCTCGATCAACTATTGGCTTTTGCTAACGTGTGCGGGGCGATCACCACGACCCATCGCGGCGCGATCCCGGCGTTGCCGCTGCGCGATCAAGTCGATGAGGTCTTAAAGTGTGAGTGACTCAAAACACTTGGCACCGGAGATTTGCCCCCGATGCCAGAATGATGAAGGCTTTCGCATTACGGAAACTCATGCAGAATGTCGGCGCTGCGGGTATAGCTTCGCTCACGATGCCGGGAAACGCGAAGAAATACCCCAGGAACAACCGACAAGCATCTTGGATATGTTTAAAGCCCAGGGCACAGCGGATGCCGAAGACGATAAACCGCCCGCCTATCACATGGATGAAGACATCGACATCAGCGGGCGCATGATGTTCAAAGATGAGGTCAGCCGTTGGGCACGCAGCTCATGGGAAAGCGCCGTCGCCTACCTCAACCGGGGCGCATGGGAAGACGCAGCACGGTCATTAAAAAAGATAATCGACGTACAGCCAGAAATCCCCGATGCCCATTACTGGCTGGCGATGCTGGCGACCGACCGCGATGAAAAACGCGGCCATCTGGAAAAGGCGCTGGCGTATGCGCCGCATTATGCCGAAGCCCGTAAACAATTGCTCTTGCTCGATGGCAAACTCAGCGAGAGCGAAGCCAAAACCTTAGATAATCCCTATGCCGAGCCGGAAGTCCGGTATGCCGGGGGCGCGGTGAGCGTCGTCGCGGATGACGTGCGCTGTGCCGCGTGCGGGTCATCGCAAATGGGCGTTGACGATAAGACCGGACAGCCCTATTGCTTGGATTGCGGCACAGTCAACGAGAAGTTAAAACAGGTCGCCGCGAGTAGCGATAAAGGCTTAATGCAAGAGTTGGTCAAGCGCCGCTCCAAGCCGATTCAATGGCAGGTGGGGGAGCGTCTACTCCATTGTAAATCCTGCGGAGCGGAGCGAACAATCGCCCGTAAGATGGCCTCTTACTGCCCGTTCTGCGGGTCGCGGCAGGTGGCCGTGCGCGATGTTTTAGGCTCCTTCCAACAACCGGATGGCGTGGTGCCCTTCCGCGTAGGGCGTAAGCGTGTGGAAAAGATGATCTACGATCGCTTAGAGACATGGGGCGAGCGCATCAAAGGCTTGTTTAACACCAATCGCGTTAAGCGCGTAATTCTAGAGCCGGATTTTATGCCGTATTGGGTGTTTGACGCAGATTTAACGCTGCGCCGGACGATTACTTACTACACGCCTAGACAGGATAATTATGGACGTGAGTTGCAATATAAGCCGAAGCCGACCGATAGAACGCACACCGACGAAATGCCCGCCCATGTGGGCGATCAACTGGTATGCGGGGTATCCGTCGCGCCAACGCACTTACTCAAAGAGATTGAGCCGTTTGATTTAAGTAAGTCACGCCCCTATTCCTCCGATTTACTGGCAAAGTTCTCCGCGCAGATTTATGATATTGACTTTGATCGGGCATCGCTCATCGCACGAGAGTTCATCAGCGAACGAGTGCGGAAATCCAACCAAAGGCAAGAAACGGGTATACACATCAGCGTTTTGCCGTTGATCTATGCGATGCAATTTCGCTTATTGCTGCTGCCGGTGTGGGTGGTGACGCTCTACGAAGTAGACGACGATGTGCGCATTGGCGTAGTCAACGGGCAGACTGGGGAAATCGCGCTCGGCAAATCCCGCCGGAAAAAAAATTAAGCGGCGTATAACGTGGATAGGCGCACCGATCAAAGCCGACGCACATAACTTATAGGGACGGTGTAGGAGCGCATCGCGATGCGCCCGACATACATTTCCGAAAGGAATAAAATCATGAAAATTGCACTCGCATCAGATCACGCCGGTTATCCGTTAAAACATCATCTTGTCGGGTATTTACAACAACAAGGCCATGAGGTGATTGATCTCGGCGTAGATACGCCCGATGTCTCGTCGGATTATCCCGACGCAGCGGAAGCCCTAGCGCAAGCGATCATCAATGGCCAAGCCGAACGCGGGATTTTATCATGCGGTAGCGGGGTCGGCGCGAGCATCGCCGCGAACAAATTCCCCGGCATCTACGCCGCCATCTGCCACGATACCTACAGCGCCCATCAAGGCGTGGAGCACGATAACATGAACGTGCTCGCCATCGGCGCACGGGTGGTCGGCATCAACGTAGCGCAAGAACTCGTAGACGCTTTTCTAAGGGCGACGTTCATCGGCAAAGATCGGTATCAACGCCGCTTTGAGAAGATACAAGACTTCGAGCAGCGTTAGGCCATTCATCACGATCTCATGATCTCGCGCTACCATTCCATAAAATGATATTTTTTATGTCACAAGGATTTTTAGATGAGTGAAACAAAAGTAACCGTCGAGCGTGATGGGCATGTGTTGCTGATGGGGCTTAACCGCCCATCCAAGCGTAACGCCTTTGACGTTGAGATGTTCGAGCAGTTAGCGTTGGCTTACGGTGAGCTTGAGCGCGATGATGATCTGCGGGTGGGGGTGCTGTTTGCACACGGCGACCACTTCACCGGCGGGCTGGATTTACCCCAATGGACACCCCGCTTCGAGTCTGGTGAATTTTCCGCTGTGCCCGATGGCGGCTTAGACCCGCTTGGGTTGAGCGGTCTTCGCGTGCGCAAGCCGGTTGTTTTGGCCGTGCAAGGCTGGTGCTTGACCATCGGCATTGAGTTGTTGCTGGCGACGGATATTCGCGTGGCCGCGCAGGGTACACGCTTCGCGCAGATTGAAATCAAGCGTGGGATTTACCCGGTCGGCGGGGCAACGGTGCGTTGGCAACGCGAAGTCGGTTGGGCAAATGCCATGCGCTACCTGCTGACGGGCGATGAGTTCAACGCGGAGACAGCGCTTAATATGGGCTTGGTGCAGGAGGTCGTGCCGGATGGCGAGCAACTGGCACGAGCGACAGCCATCGCGCAGACCATCGCCAAGCAAGCGCCATTGGGCGTTTACGCGACGCTGAAATCCGCACGGATGGCCGTAGATCAAGGCGAAAAAGCCGCCATCGCCGCGCTGATGCCGGACTTACAACCGCTGATGCAATCCGAAGACGTGAAAGAAGGCGTGCAATCCTTTGTAGAGCGGCGCGAGGCCGTGTTTAAAGGACGTTAGAAAACCTTACGGGTGATGCACGGTAATTGTCTTCTACAATGGTCTTATATAGCGTCAACGACCACCCGATAAATCGGGTGGCTTGTAAAAGCCCATGTTGACCAGCCTTAGCCACTAAAACGTGGCTCCGTTACGGGCGAATATATAGGCACTTCGGGGTGA
>DAOTTT010000367.1:0-5709 GCA_034437635.1 Anaerolineae bacterium
TCACCCCGAAGTGCCTATATATTCACCCGTAACGGAGCCACGTTTTAGTGGCTAAGGCTGGTCAACATGGGCTTTTACAAGCCACCCGATTTATCGGGTGGTCGTTGACGACGTTTATGCTCTGTATTGTTCAGTTTTTTATAATCACGGAGCACTTGATAATCGGCTATTTGTGGGAGGCGATTTCTGCGCTTATATTCTTCGAGCAAGCGTCCGATAAAGTCCGTTTGGCTCTCGCTCAAAGACCCTTCGACGGCTGAATGCACCTCAAAGTTTAACCGAGCAATTTCAATCGCAAGCAATTCAAGCATATTACCCAAAGAGCTATCAAACGAGCGGACTAGGGATGTATAGTATCTGACTTCTGCCCCTAGAGCGGCGATGAAGACATTGTGAATTTTCATATTAATCGTACCATCGGGGTTATCATGCTCGCCTATGTGTCTTGCTTGGAAGCCATTGGCGAATTGTTTAACCGCAGTACGCACGATTGCACGAATTGCATCACTTTTTGATACAGTATCTGATATTATTAGACTCAATTAGCGTTTAAATAACTATTTTAATATACAATAGTTCGGGCATATTGGAATAGATAACAATCTAACAAGCCAAATTTTAAAAAGGACACCCCTATGCAGATGCAAGCTGCCGTACTCCACGCCGTAGGCGACCCACTACAGATCGAAACTGTCACTCTGGACGACCCACAACCCGGCGAAGTCCGCGTGAAGATCGTCGCGAGTGGCGTATGCCATAGCGATTATCACCTGATGACGGGCGACACACAGCACCCGCTCCCCGCGATTTTAGGGCATGAGGGCGCGGGCGTGGTAGAGGCTACCGGCGCAGGCGTGACGCACGTCCAAGTGGGCGATCATGTCTCGCTCAACTGGACACCGGACTGCGGCGCGTGCTTCTACTGCCTGCACAATCAGCCGAATTTGTGCGATACCTACACCGAGCCGATCTGGGCGGGCGTGATGCTAGATGGCACAACCCGCGTGCATCTCGGCGGGGATGCGGTGTATCTGTATTGTGGGCTGGGCACCTATGCGGAGTACGTCAACGTGGCCGCGCAAAGCTGCGTCAAAATCCGCCCGGATGCGCCGTTGAAGGTCGCCGCGTTGATCGGCTGCGCGGTTGCCACTGGCGTAGGCGCGACGCTCTACACCGACCCGGTTAAACCCGGCGATACCGTCGCTGTGTATGGCTGCGGCGGCATCGGCTTAAACATCCTACAAGGGGCGGCGCTGGCCGGGGCGCGGACGATCATCGCAGTGGATAACAACGCCCATAAGATGCAAATGGCGCAGCAGTTCGGCGCGACCCATAGCGTGATGGCCGACGACAAAACCGCCGCGACCATCTGCGACCTCACCAACGGACGCGGCGCGGATCATGTGTATGAGGCCGTCGGCCTGCCCACCGTGCAGGAAGCAGCGTTAGATGCTGTGCGTCCCGGCGGCACGTTGACGCTGGTCGGCCTCGCGCCGATGGGCACAGGCACCAACCTCCCCGGTGCGTTGCTCACCCGGCAGGAAAAGACCGTCAAAGGCAGCTATTACGGCTCTGTGCAAGCTGCGCGGGACTTCCCGCTATTGCTTGATCTCTATATGGAGGGCAAGCTCCAACTGGATCAACTCATCTCGCAGGAATACCGCTTAGGCGACATCAACACGGCGTTTGATGCCATGCTCACCGGGGATGTCGCACGCGGGATCATCGTCTACGACTAACAATCCGGGAAGCACGACGGATCCGGGAAGGCAAAGCCAAACGTGCCCGGTACGCGGGTGGGTTCTGGCGTGTTCGGCGGGTCAGGCACATTGAAGTCCACCGGGATTGAATCTAAGATGGCTTGCGTCTCGATATTGAGCAAGGGCACCCATCCGACGGTGCCGGACGCATCGACTTTAATCCATTGGCTGTACGGGCTACGGGCGACGAGTTCCATCGGCGTGCCGCTCGTTAAGTTCAAAATGGGCGCAAAGTAGATGCTCGGTGCGCTGCGCATGGTCACGTTATCCGTGCTGACGAAAGCCAAGCGCCCGGCATCGCCCAGGCGTTGGGGCGGCTGCGGTGTAGATTCGTAAACGGCGTTGATCGCGCCATGATTGCGCCGCAATAAATCCGCAAACATCCACCCGGTAACGCCACTCGCCAAGCGCACATGATACCAATCCCCGGCGGGGTTTTGGCCGAGAATGGTCATCGTCTGCCCACCAGGGACTTGATAGATAATGCCCGTCTGGATGGATGGCCCCACGCGCAAGTTAACGGGGCCATCAGTAGCGACAAAGCCCGGTTGTGGCAACGAGATCGCCCGGTCAAGCAGCAAGTCCGGCACATTCGCCAGCGCCCCCGGTGTATACGGCAAGGCGAAATCCGGCTCCGTGAGTGGGAACGTCCAATCTCTGGCATCATATACCACAGCGGACTGCTGCCCGGTGACGATTGTCTGCGGCACCCCTAGCGCGATAATGCGCACGATGCCTTCTAGCGCGATGAAATGCGTCTCCGGGTCGCCGTCTGTTTCCGTATAGACCATCACCGTGCCGCTGAGATCAACGGAAACGCCGTTCACCACAAAGCGAATGGGCGTGAAAATGTCCGCATTCTGCGCGATGAAGACATTAGGCGGGGCGGTGGTACACGCCGGGGCATTTTCGCCCGTTGCGACGGTGAACGCCATCCATTTGGGGAACGCTTGCTCAGGTGCGATGGTGTTTGTCACCGTCGTATCCCCGATGATGAGCGCGTTCATGCCGGTTTCTTCCACACGCAGCCAAGCGACACCGCCTTGTGCATCGGTAAACGCCCCCGTGTTGATGGCATCAATATCGTCCATAGGGACGAGTGCGCCAACGGCGGCCAGCGAATTAGAAACGGCACCTTGCGGTTGTGCTAGCGGTGCCGTGCCGCCATTACAAACAAAGCCCTGCGGTTGACCGATGCAGGCATCCGTCGCCGTCATGAGAATGTCCATCACCTGCGCATCGCACGCTTGCAACGCTACGGGCGTGGGTTGGGCGGGCGGCATAGTCGCTTGGGGTTCATCCGCGCTAATCATCAGTGTTGTGAGTAATGCGATCGCCCCTAACACGGCGATAAGTGAAGTTGTCCAGGCCATTTTTTGCATAGCATATAAAATTCCTTAATACAACAATTGCCTTATACGGTACACGAGCAAGCCACACAGGACAAGCGGCGTTAAGCCTGCGCTTATGCTATAATGTCATAGATAATGATTTTCCCCGGCTTAAAATTGATCGCTGACTGCTGAAAGCCAAACAAGTAGAATCGCATATATAGAATTTCATACTATAATGGCAATAGGAAGCACAAACATCGAAGGGGATTTCATGTTGAAGCAAGTGTTGCTACCGTCTAAAGGGAAGTACAGTTTGACCATACCACCCAGCAAAGGCACAACCAACCCGCCGCTACGCTTACTCGCGGCGTTTAATGACGCATACCCAGCTACAACACCTGCTTATATTATCCAAGCCGCAGGCCGCGAGATGTGGATCGCCGCGACAGTGGATGAAGCGAAAGCGTTTACCATCCATGCCGCCGATCTCAAGCGGAAGACGACGTTTACATGGCGCAGCGCCAAGAACAAACAAACCCCGACCCGCCGCCCCCTGCCAAGTTGGGTGCGGTTCCCTGCCGGGACGATTGTGCATCTGTGTCAAAATGGCATGGATGTGCCTGGCGTGGATGCCGTTGTCGTCGGTGCGGAAGCCCAAGGCCCCCGCTATGCGTTTAGTATGGGTGTGGCCTTCGCCACCCTGTGGCACGAAGTCCTTGAGCAGGATTACACCGAGGACGGCATCATCGCCATCGTGGAAAAAGTCCGCCGCGATTACGTAGAGGGATAAACCCACCGCGCCTCTTTAAACCAACCCACCATCCACGTTGAGGATTGTCCCTGTGATGTACGGTGCAGCGCACAGGAATAACACCGCTTGCGCTACGTCTGCGGGATCGCCAGGGCGACCAAGCATATTGGCGTTGTGCGTGGGTAGATCGTCGTTTTCGATATTACCAGGGGCAACGGCGTTCACGCGGATGTTTTGCGGGGCAAGCTCACGGGCGGCTTGGCGCGTCAAGCTGAGGATCGCGCCTTTGGTCGCCAGGTAAGGCGCACCGCCTTCAAGCGTGCGGTTGGCGTAGCTATTCGCCACATTGACGATTACCCCACCGCCATCATCATTCATCACCCGGCTGACCAATTGCATAATGAAGTATGTACCGACCAAGTTCACTTCCGTTTGACGGCGCAAATCCCATTCATCGACTTTCTGAAAAGGCGTAGGCTGGAAAGCGCCAACGGCGTTAATCGCGTAATCAATGCGGCCATAGGCATCACGGGTGCGCTCAATGAAGGCCGATGCTTGGTAACGGTTGGCAATATCCCCCTGGAAGCCCATCGCTTGGCCGCCAGAGGCGATAATTTCTTCCGGCACGCTGGCTGCACGATCCGGGTTGAGGTCGTTCACGCCGACGTTAGCGCCAGCCTGGGCGAAGGCGAGCGCAATCGCCCGCCCCACACCCGCGCCGCCCCCGGCGACGATTACAGTTTTTCCGCTGAAATCAAATGTTATCACAGTGTCTTTAGCCAATCTTGTATGGTGTGTACCGCGCCGAAGTGGAACATACGCGCATCACCACCCGTCATCAATTCACGGTCGGCATCATGCGCCACGTAGAACTTCGACACATGGCGCGTTTGGGTGGCATGGGTAGCAGCGGCAGCCTGGGCGTATTGCTGCCAGGTGTTCCAGTCGCGCTCACCCTGGATGATTTGCAACGGCGCATCAATCGCGGTGATCGTCTCCTCACCCAGCATATTACCGATCAAAATCACCCCGGCGGGGCGCTGCAAACGCACAAACAAGCCGAAGTTCTCGCCGAGCAAGCGCGAACCTTCGCCCTGTGCCAAAATCGCCACGCGGCGCGGGTTAATGCCCGGTTGCGCCAAGGCCGTTTCGTAAGCGTTAACGGCATCCTGTACCACCGAGCCGCGCCCACCGGCACCACTGCGCCCGGTGCCGCGCTTATCCCATAAGAAGGTCGCGTAGCCCACGTTTAACGCAGTGCGTACATAATGCTGATAGTCCTTACGCGCACGCCACCCGGCATGATGAAGGATAAAAACTAAGGGAGACCCATCGGGCATTCGTTTTTGCGGGTAGTTGATTTGCCCAGCAAGGCGCACGCCATCACCGGCGAACGCGATTTCGCACACCTGAGATTCCGTACAATGATTTTCAATGACGAAGTTTGCCGCCATTATTTCTTATCCTTCCTGTACTGATTGATTCTATTTTTCAAACATGCAAGGTAGAAATAAGAAATAATTTTGAGAGTTCATACTGCCCCGGTTCAAAACCGGGGACTAGCTAACCGCAAAGCCCGTAAACGGGCTAATTAGTGAGAAATATCATTGTATACAGCCCATTTATGGGCTTCCAAGCATTTATTTAGCCATCGGCTTTGAGCCGATGCGGGCATGGCTGGGTAGTTACTAAAATAATTTTAGCGTAAAAATGCGTTGATGACCATGACGATCTTATCCAAATTTGATTTTTAATTCATCGAAATTATGCGGCGGAAACCACCTGCTTTAGCGGGTGGAGGAAGCCGCTTCTCCTTTCTGCTAAAATCTTAGAATGACTAACAAAATTAAACGAGGACGGCATT
>DAOTTT010000368.1:0-6912 GCA_034437635.1 Anaerolineae bacterium
AAGGCAGTGTCAGCGCCGGGGTGCGCCGCGTGGAAGCCCTCACCGGGGAAAAGGCGATTGCCTACGTTCAACATCAAATGGACACGCTAGGCAAGGTCGCCGCCAAGTTAACGACCACGCCCGACGACGCGCTGCATAAGCTCGGCTTGCTGCAAGACGAACTCCAAGCCAGCAAAAAGCAAATCGAAAAACTACGCCGGGAAGTCGCCAAGAGCCAATTCGATGCCAAGATCAACGACTTAGAAGACCTCGGCGGCGTGCAGGCGCTCGTCATCAAGCTGCAAGATACGCCGATGGAAACCTTGCGCGAAATGTCGGACTGGTTTCGCAACAAGGTCAATAGCGGTGTATTCGTCGCCGGGACGGACAACGACAGCAAACCGCAGTTACTCGTCACCGTGACCGATGACCTGACCAAAAAAGTCCACGCCGGGAACATCGTCCGCGAGATGGCGCAAGTTGTCGGCGGTGGCGGTGGCGGTCGCCCGAACATGGCACAAGCCGGGGGGAAAGATGCCAGCAAGCTCAACCAAGCCCTTGATAAAGCCCGGTCATTGATTGCCAACGCCTAATATGTCCGAACGCGAACTGATTCAGATCGAAGCAAATGAAGACCCGAACTCCGTCAAGGATCGTCTCTCGTTTTATCGAGGGAAGCGGGTTCTTCTCATCTGGCCGGAAGAAGGCACCGCCCTCACGCGCAAGCTCGACTTAGTGCTGATTCAACGGGAGGCTATGCGCCGTCAGATCAAACTGGCGTTCGTCACCCACGACCCGCAAGTGATGCGCCATGCCAACGAGTTAGACATCAGCACCTTCGAGACAATCGGCGCGAGCGAGCGCAAGCGGTGGCAGCGTGGGCGGACGCGCGTCTTCACCGGGCGCGAACGACGGCCTAGCGGTAGCCCCACGCCGGAAGAACTCGAAGCGGTGGGCAGCCGCAGCCGGGGCCGCCGTCAGCGGCTTTCGCTCATGGGGATTTTAATGCGCGTGGCGTTCATCGGCGTGCTGATGGCATTCGCGTTCGCCGTGTTTTACTTCTTGGTGCCAGGCGCTACCGTGACCATCGTCCCGGCGCAGCAAGGCATTGAAGCCAGCGTACAGATTACCGTCGATCAAGCCGTGACCGATGTCGATATTGAAAACGCCGTCCTGCCTGCGATCCCGCTGCGCGTTGAAATTGAGGAAACAGTGCAAATCGCCACCACAGGCAGCCAAGATTTAGGCAGCCAAGTCGCGGTGGGCGAAGTCGTGTTCATCAACCGCAGCAACGACGCAATTGATATTCCACAAGGGACGACCATCAGCACCAGCGCCGGGGCACCGATCCTGTTCCGCACCACACAAGACGCAACCTTACCCGCCGGGGACGGCCAAGAAGTCACCGTGAGCATCGAAGCGACCCAAAGCTCCGCCGGGGAAATCGGTAACGTCGGCGCAAACCTGATTAACACCATCATCGGCCCCTTGGACGAACGCGCCGATGTCATCAACATCCAGCCAACCCGCGAAGGCTCCAGCCGCACGGAAGCCGCCGTTACCAGCAATGACCGTGATCGCCTGGAAATTCAGATCAACCAACTGCTCCAACAACGCGCCCTCGATGAAATCCGCGCCTTGCCACAAATTGGCGAAGATCAATTTATCATTGAGGACACACTGCGCATCGTGGAAGAACGCCCAGAATGGACGCGCTACAGCGCCCAACCCGGCGAACTCGCGCCGACGCTCACCTTGACCAAACGCGCCATTGTACAAGCCTTAGTCGTGGACACCTCCTTAGGGCAACAAATCGTCTTTGCGAATATAGCCCGACAAATCCCACGCGGGCGCAGCCTCGACCCGGACAGCATCACCTACGAGCGCGGCGAAGTGACATTTACCGGGCAGTTGATCCTGTTTACGATGTCCGGTAGCGGCACGATCAACGCAGTGATTAACCCTAGCCAGATCAAGAACGACATCGCCAATATGACGCTCAATGAGGCCATGACCTACCTCACCGAGCAAGTCGATATTCTCGGCACATCACAACCGGAAATCATCGTCTCACCCAATCTTTTCGGGCGCTTGCCCATCTGGTCGGAGCGCATCGAGGTGGAGGTTATCCCGGCATCATGACACAGGGCAAACTCCTGGGCATAGATCATGGTTTGCAGCGCATCGGCATCGCCGTGTCGGATGCTTTACGCATCAGTGCGCGTGAAATAACGATTATCGAACGCCGCTCTAAAAAAGAGGACTTCGCCGCCATTAACGCCATCGCCACCCGCGAAAATGTTGTGGGGGTCGTCATCGGCTTACCGCTGGACCTCGACGCGCCCCCCGGCATCCACACTCAAGCGGATACCGTGCGCCTATGGGCAGAACGCTACGCGGCGACCACTGATCTACCGATCACATTACAGGATGAGCAGCTTTCCAGTGAAGAAGCAACCGCCATCGCCATCGAAAAAAAGCGCCGTCCGCGTGATCCTATTGACCACATCGCCGCACGCATCATCTTACAGCGGTATCTGGATGCCGTGCGCGATGGGCTGCGCGAAGGCGACATTTAGACGACTACCCGACGCTTACGTCACTCAGCCTATACCGGCCCCGCGCTCATAGATATACTGATGGAAAAAGCGAACAGAAAGCAGTTGGCGTGAGTCGTAACCGTAACCTGATTATTGCGATTATTTTCCTACTTGTCTTTATGATGGGCTTGTGTGGCGGGCTAATCTTATTGGTGGCAGGGGATGACATCTTAGAGTTCACCCGAACAGCCGCGATCCGCATTCGGTTGAGCAATCAACAAGAGTTGCTCGAAACGCCCCTCAACGCTGATGACAGCGTTGTCCGCTTTACTGTGCAGCCCGGCGCGACCGCCCGCACCATTGGCGCGCAACTAGAAGCCAATGGTATCATCAGTGATGGCCGTTTATTTGCCGATTACGCCCAAGTCGAAGAACTAGACCAGGATTTAGAGGCCGGGACGTTTTTCATCAGCAGCAATATGAGCATCAGCGAGATTGCAGAAGCCCTGACCACCGCGTCCTTTAGCCAAATTCGCTTTACGGTGTTGCCCGGCCAGCGTATAGAAGAAATCGCGGAAAACATCGACGCGATGACCCCCTATTTCACGTTCACCGGCGCGGACTTTTTGGCCGTTGTCGGGCGGGGCGCACCTATCCCACCAGAATTCGCCAGGGTGAACGGCATCCCAACCGGGTCATCGCTGGAAGGCTTCCTCATGCCGGAGACATATATCCTAGAGCCGGAAGTCACCGCGCTGGAACTACGCGACATGCTCTTGACCCAATATAGCAATTCAATCACGCCGACCATGCGCCAGATTGCCGCAGATGATGGTTACACCATGTATCAAATGGTCACCTTAGCTTCTATCATCGAGCGCGAAGCCGTCTATAATGACGAAAACGCCCGCATCAGCAGCGTATATCGCAATCGCCTAGAAATTGAGGACGATCTGCGCACATTGGACGCAGACCCCACCGTGCAATATCAACATCCTAACGCCGGGCTGGGCAATTGGTGGCCGTCTATCACTGTAGCGGACTATCGCGGGGTGAACTCACCGTATAACACATATATCAACGCGGGTTTACCGCCGGGGCCTATCGCGAACCCGGCCATATCTGCCATTCAAGCCGCCATCCGCCCGGAGACAACGCCTTATCTGTTCTTCCGCGCCGATTGCCGGGGAGATTTACGTCATGATTTCTTCACCAATTACAACGACCATGCGAACGCTTGTTAGTTTGCTTTTGTTGGGCTTACTGGCCGGATGCGCCACCCACGACGCACCGCAACGTATCGCGCTATTTGCCCCGTTTGAAGGCCGCTACCGCGAGCTAGGATACGCGGCCTTATATCCAGCGCGTTTGGCCTTGAGCGATGCCGGGCAAGCCCAAGTCGAACTCTTGCCCGTCGATGATGGCGGCACCGTCGCAACCGCTATGCAACGGGCGCAGGCCATCCAGCACGACCCGCAAATTCAAGCGGTTATCGTGCAGGGCTACATGGCAACACATCCCGACGTATTAGCTATCCTTGCTGATCTCCCGGTGATTATCGTGGGCGATTGGGGCACGCCGCCGACCAGCCCACAGCATATCATGCTCGCTCATGTGGATTTACCCCAAGACAACCGTCGCACGCCATTTGATGACATGCTCGCACAATCCATCGGCGGGGAGATCATCGGCATGGATGCTTTCAGGAAAGCAACCACCGCCACCCTCACATTGACGACCAGCGGCCAACTGCCAACCGCCGCATTTACCGAGCGCATCATGGCAAGCGACCCATTCGCCACAGCACCTAATCACCTGGGGATGCTCACCTATGACGCGCTTATGATCGCGCTTATGCACAATGCGCAATCCCTGGATACAGTGCAATATGATGGCCTCAGCGGTGCATTTCAGTTCGTTGATGGCTATTGGCAGCAAGCCCCCATCAACACATTGCGCCTTGTCGATGGGGCATTGATCGACGCTAACGAATGATCTCATAAAATAGGGGCAGCGGGTCAATCGGTTCATCATTGTTGAGCACAAACGCATCGTGCAGATGTGCCCGCGCTTCAGCCAGTTTATCCGCGTCATCCGCGTGGATAATGGCTAACGGCGCACCCGCTGCAACGCTATCCCCAACGACACACTGCACCACCACACCTACCGCCGGGTTGATGATGTCCTCTTTTTTCTCGCGGCCTGCACCAAGCACCGCCGCCGCCATCGCCACCTTATCCGCCGCGACCTGTGCCACATAGCCGCTGTTATCCGCCGTGAGCGTTTCCACAAGTTCAGCCTGTGGCAGCGTATCGAGGTTATCAACCTGAGAAACATCCCCGCCCTGTGCTTCGACCATCTCGCGGAACTTCGCCAAGGCAACGCCGTTTTCGAGCATAGCGGCAAGCTCGACTTCGTTGGCCTGCACATCCTGCCATTTATCGCCCTGCCCGGCCAATAAGAGCATATACGCGGCAACTTCCAAACAATGCTCGCGAAAATCCGCCGGGCCGCCGCCCTGCATGGTCTCAATCGCTTCGCGCACTTCCAACGCATTACCGACAGCGTTACCCAACGGCTGATTCATGTCGGAGATCAACGCAACCATATCGCGCCCGGCATTTTTGCCGATGTTTACCATAATCTGCGCCAATTCTTTGGCCTGGTCGAGTTCGCGCATGAACGCGCCAAGCCCCACCTTAACATCCAACACAATCCCTTGAGCGCCTGCCGCCAGCTTTTTGCTCATGATACTGCTAGCGATCAACGGTAAACTCGGCACCGTCCCGGTGACATCCCGCAGCGCATAGAGTTTGCCATCTGCCGGGGCGAGTTCGCGCGTTTGCCCGGCTAAAGAGAGGCCTATCGTCTGCGCTTGCTGGATCAACTGCGCTTCGCTCATGTTGACATCAAACCCGGTGATGGATTCCATTTTATCCAGCGTCCCGCCGGAAAGCCCCAAGCCGCGCCCGCTCATCTTAGCGACGGGCACCCCCGCAGCCGCCACCAAGGGCAACACGACCAACGATGTTTTATCCCCCACACCGCCGGACGAGTGCTTATCCACCACATAACCGGAAACCGCCGATAGATCGAGCATATCGCCGCTGTGCGCCATCGCCAACGTTAAGGCGGTGACTTCATCCGTCGTCATCCCGCGCAACATCACCGCCATACAAAACGCCGCCGCTTGATAATCCGGGATAGCATCATCAGTATAGGCTTTGATAAACCATTGGATCTCTTCATCGGTCAATACCAGACCATCACGCTTTTTTTCAATGACATCTACTGCACGCATGAAATATCCATTTCGTTTTAAATCACTCTACTTTGTAACAGTATGTCAAAATTGTAGCCGTTACGCTATACTCCTCCTACAAGCACAAGGGAGATTGATATGGTCATTGTCCTGCTCAGCATGGTGTTCTATGGGATTTTCCATAGTATACTCGCCAGTAAGGAGAGCAAAGCACGGTTTAAAGCGCAATTTGGCGAACGCGCCTATTATGGTCTTTATCGCCTCTGCTTTAACATCATCGCAGTCATCACATTTACCCCCATCGCCGCGTTGATCGTCTTTGCAGAAACCGGCACCATCTGGACGTTAAGCCTCGACTGGGAACCCATCTTATTTATCATACAAGCCCTCGGCATTTTGGGCTTTGTCATCTCGCTGATGCAAATCGACTTGCTCCGTTTTTTGGGTGTTTCTCAGGCATGGGCTTATTACAACGATGACCCGCTGCCATTGCCCCAAGAGGAGTTAGCGACGGGTGGCATTTATCGCTTAGTACGCCATCCCTTATATTTATTCAGCTTGATGCTCATCTGGCCGGTGACGACAATGACCGATGCTTACTTTGGCTTTGCTCTGGGCGCAACGCTCTATTTTGTCGTCGGCTCGTATTACGAAGAAAAGCGCCTTTTAGCCACATTCGGCGACGATTACGCCGCTTATCAGCGTCAAGTCCCCTGGTTAATCCCATTTGTAAAGCTAAACTAAGCAACTTTTTACCGATTATTTACATTCTCATCGGTCAGAAGTCATCGCTTGGTGTGTATAATAGACACAATTTAAGTAACTACTCAGGTATGCTCTGATTTGCTTACTGCCCCGGTTCAAAACCGGGGGCTAGTCAGCGCGAAATATCATTTTATACAGCCCGTTTACGGGCTTCCTAGCTTTTAATGTAACCATAGGCTTTGAGCCGATGCGGGATATAGACTTTACCTGAGTAGTTACCTATTTAAGCGATATGTTGTGTAAACTGTGGAGACTTCGTCAACGACCACCCGATAAATCGGGTGGCTTGTAAAAGCCCATGTTGACCAGCCTTAGCCACTAAAACGTGGCTCCGTTACGGGTGAATATATAGGCACTTCGGGGTGA
>DAOTTT010000369.1:0-7467 GCA_034437635.1 Anaerolineae bacterium
TGCCGGTAGTTGCTGTCATATTCTTAGCTGGCGTTGTTGTCGTCATACATGGGGTTTTGCTGGTCTTAGTTACGCGCATGTTATACACCATTCAGTCTGAGCGCCACGCCATAACCCAAGAACTAAAAATTGAGATGGCGCGTAAGCTCACACAGCAAAGGCAAGAATTAATCCAGCGCATGAGATACGAACGCGGCACACTTATCGCGGCTTTGGCACGCCGCGATTCTAATCGCCAATTACCACGCTGTGCGTTGATTCTGTTGACTGTGCATCGCTCTGGGAGCACATGGCTGGTTGATATGTTACGCTGTCATCCTGCTATTTTGCTTGACCCGGCTGCGACGCTTATGCGGGCGTTGCGGATTGAAGGTGGGCGTTATCCTTTAGGTTTAGCAGATGGTGATGATGCGGATATGGCGTTTGAGAATAGACCCAATGATGGCATTATGATCCCTCATTTCGATCCTATTGATTTGACATTGACGGACGCAACAACCTACGCATTAGAAAAAATTCATCCACAGTTCATTGATGATGATGCATCCGCTTTCTTTAAACGGGTGACTGATTTAGAGACTCAGATGGACATACAAATTCAGTTTGTCTATCTTGTTCGTGACCCGCGTTCGGTATTGTCATCGTTTTTGAACTATCAGCAGCGTGATGATAATTGGTATAGTTGGCTGCCGCAGTCTGAAGTAGCGTCGTTTATGGCACGAGCATATGCTACGATGACTGAGTTCGCCCGATTACGTCCTGGCATTGTTATAGATTATGCCGACCTCCGTAAAACGCCACAGGACATATTGATGAATATCTGTAAGGTTTTATGGTCAGATGAGGATGTCGATACTTTACAATATTATGCGCAAACAGCTATAGAACGCACCGCCCGCGACAAACGACAAACGACAAACACTACCTTTTTAGGCAAACAAGAGGGGCAGGTTGCTGGTGGTGCCGATCAACATGAGGCATTTTTCACCCAATATGCCGATACGTTGAATGCCATTTATGCAGATTATCATGCTTTGTTGGATGAGGCTAAAGGGAAAAAGAAATCGTGACAGAACAACCCAATGCCATTACCCGACTTTGGTATCGCTTTAAACATCAAATCAAAACAAGACTTTATGCAAAAGACGTACAAAAGGTGCGGACGATCACTTTTTGGCCTGCTTTTGATTCGCAAGAGGCGCTCACAGATCATTATTATCGTGTATTGTGGTACTTGCATCCTTTAATTGGTGATGTCCACCAGATTATATTGCCGCATCAAGTCACAATTAAACCTGCACCGGGGACCGTACCAGACTATCTCGACCCGAAAATTGTGGATCTAAAGTCTAACTTTCAATCAGTCCTGAGCTTTCAGCAGGTTAGCCGCGATGCTGAGATAGATAATATCGTGCGTGATGCTGATATTGTCTTTGTGTGGCGCACAGATACTCCGGATAAAGTTCCTGATGCTTTGAGACGCTATAACATCGGGCGGCGCTTCTGGCGTGTGGATAATCAGCGCGTGCGGAATGAGGGATCATTTTACCTCAAAGCCTCCGCAGAATTTGATCCAACACAAACTGAACGACACATCGCAGACTCAAAAGCTAAGTTTGAGGCTGTTGTAGACACACTGAAGGGCGATATAGGTTATATCTTCGGCACTGGGCCGAACTTAAGCCAAGTGATGGAACGGGACTTCAGCGATGGTCTCTCTATTGCCTGTAACAGTATGCTCAAAAACCGTCCTTTGATGGAAAAACTCAATCCCCCTGTGATTACGATGGCCGATCCTATTTTCCACGCGGGGGCATCCGCCTATGCGGGGAAGTTCCGCCAATATCTACGCGATGCGATAGAGACATTTAATAGTGTCGTCTTTGTACCGATGCGTGATTATGCTGTCTATATGGCGAATTTAGACAAGCAATACCATCAAAAGATCATCGGTGTGCCGTTCGTAGCGCGAGATGTGCCTAACTTGGATTTGAAAACCCAGTTTGATGTGACAACGACCTCAAACGTCATGACCTTGTTTCTGATCCCGTTGATCTGTACGTTGCGTAAAATAATCTACACAGCGGGCTTTGATGGCCGTCCGCTGGATGAGGATAATTACTTCTGGAAACATGACCCAGCTTCTCAAATCAACACTGAGATGGACAGCATTAAACGAGCGCATCCGGCGTTTTTTACCATTGATTATAACGCATACTATCTGCAACACATTGAGATTGCCCAACGTTGGATTGATATGGCAGAGGCTAGCGGACATCAATTCCACAACTTGACGTTTTCCCATGTGCCCGCGCTGAAGTCGCGTTCTTTGGAGTCAGCGGAGTAATCTTCATGTCACCTACCGTCTCGATTATTACACCAGCTTATAATGCGGCTGCTACACTGGCAGAAACGCTCGACTCGGTGTTCAGGCAGGATTTTGATGACTGGGAATTGATCCTGATTGATGATAATTCTAAAGATGATACAGTGGCGATTGCCCAATCCTATGATGATCCGCGTATTGTCATCACGACTAACCCCGGCAAGGGGGTTTCGTCAGCACGCAATCATGGATTGGATATTGCTCAAGGGCGGTATATTACCTTCTTAGATGCAGATGACATTTACTATGATGGGGCTTTGGAAAAACGAGTTGCTGCGCTAGAGAAAAAAACTGATTGGCAAATGGTCTATTGTGTTACAGAAATGGTGGATGAAGGCCACAATAAGCTAGGGTGGGTGTTAGGAAAACAAGCGAAGGTTACGTTTGATAATATGTTTGGTAATCCGCTACCCATTAATGCCTTGATGGGGCGTGCCACTATTTTTGAGGGTCGGCGCTTCCCGGAAGATATTGCCAATGGAGAAGATTGGCTTTTTCATTCGCGTATTTTACGAACGGGCATGGTCTGGCATAAAGTCGATGGAACGGCAGTGAGTTATCGGCAACATCATCGCTCGACTGTAGGGGCGAATATGCTGCGCCATGAGACGACCTTAACCCAGGTATTAGATATAATGTATGCGCCTGATTCCGGTTGCCCAAACCCGGATCCGCGTTATGCAGATGGTCTCAAAAACCCGCCTAAAGAAGAAGTCTATTTTTATCGCCAATTGGGTTTATTGGTGCGTTTGATGTTGCAAGATGATCGCGCTAATCTCGTGCGACTTGCGCAATCACTCCAAAACTATGATTGGAGAAATATCAATCCATTTCGCTTGGAGGGTACCGTAAAACATGCAGTCACACGCTACTATCTGACACCTGTAAGCGAGTGGATAGATAATCTAAAGGGAGATACGGAGCGTATAAAAGAGGCGCTAGCATTGATAGAGCCTTATGTCCCGGCTTTTGTAGAGACCTTACAACTTCCATTAAATGGTAAACCGATAACATATTACGAAAGAGGCTGGCGCGACTGGCTGCCAGATGACTTGCGTATGAACCCTATATTCCGTGTGGTGACGGCTGCGCCACGCTGGGTATTGCGTAAACTCAATATTTAGAGGTTTTATGACGACAATAGCTGCTTTAGTCCCGATGCGCCACAGCAGTGAGCGTGTACCGGGGAAGAATTACCGTGATTTTGCGGGTAAACCCTTGTTTCATCATATTGTTGGGGCGCTTTTGGCTGTCCCACAGATCACAACCGTTGTGATTGATACGGATAGCCCGGTCATCAAAGAACAATGTGCCGAACACTTCCTAGATGTGGTGGTGCTGGATCGCCCGGAGCATCTGCGCAGTGGCATGACCCCTATGAATGATGTCTTGTTGCATGATACCGAGCAAGTACCAGCGGATTTTTACTTGCAAACGCACTCCACTAACCCGCTATTACAGGCGCAGACAATCGAAAAGGCGTTGACTTTATTTTTAGAGCAATATCCGGTTTACGATACGCTCTTTGGCGTGACACGCCTCCAAACGCGCTTATGGGATGGTTTGGCATTACCCGTTAACCACAACCCGAATATTTTATTGCGCACACAGGATTTACCGCCGATCTATGAGGAAAATTCCAATTTATACGTCTTCACGCGGGATACACTCCTGCAAAAGCACAATCGTATCGGGGATCGCCCGCTGATGTTTGAGATTGACGCTTACGAAGCACAAGATATTGACGTAGAACTAGACTTTAAGATCGCAGAATTCTTATTCCAAGCACGGGCAGAGGTTAACGATGCAGGTTGAGCATGTCGTATCCGTCGGTAATCAGCTAGGCGAAGGCCCCATATGGCACGCGGGAGAAGCCGCCCTCTATTGGGTAGATATTCATAGGCTTGCTATATACTGCTATGTGCCATCAACTGGGCAAATCCAGCATGTGAGCTTGCCGCTTGTCGTGAGCTTTCTCTTATTTGGTGAAGATGATACTGCTTTGGTCGGTACACCGGATGGCCTTGCGTTATGGGAACGCGAGACAAATACCCTGCGCCTACTTGCGGATAACAGCGCATATCAACCGACTGGACGCTTTAATGATGCGGCAGTTGACTTGCAAGGGCGCATTTGGGCGGGGACGATGAGCCAAACGCCGACTAATCATCTTTATCGTGTGGATCATGATGGTGTGGTGACGATGCAGCAAGATGGACTCGGTATCGCTAACGGTCTCGGTTGGACGGCAGATAGTCGCACAATGTATCATGTGGATTCCGCGCAAAACACGATTTATCGCTACGTGTTCGATCCCGAAACAGGCACCATCAATCAGCGCGTGCCGTTTTTTGTGTCGCCTGCTAGTTTTGGTACGCCGGATGGCTTAACAATGGATGCTGAGGATCATCTGTGGTGTGCATTTTGGGATGGCTGGAAAGTCGCACGGATTACGCCAACAGGCGAAGTGGTCACTGTGATTGATATGCCCGTACAGCGCCCGACAAGCTGTGCTTTTGGCGGGGCTGCGGGCGATGACCTCTACATCACCAGCGCAATTGATGATCTCAATAACATCAGTGACCAACCCCAAGCCGGGGATTTATTCAGGGTGAAGGTTCCCGTAAAAGGGCAACCACAACGACGCTATACCGTGAAAGGAATACGATGAGCAAAAAATGGAAGGTGCTGGTTTCCGCGCCTTATATGCAGCCGGTACTTGATCGCTTTATGCCAATCTTTGAAGAAAACGATATTGAAGTCTTCGCGCCGCCAGTAGAAGAACGCTTTGAAGAAGATGATTTGCTGCCTATCATCGGTGATATTGATGGCGTGATCTGCGGGGATGACCGCTTTACGGAGCGGGTGATTGCCGCTGCGCCTAAACTGAAGGTGCTTTCTAAGTGGGGCACAGGCATCGACTCTTTAGATCAAACCGCAGCAAAAGTGCATGGAGTCGCTATCCGTAACACGCCCAATGCCTTTAGTGAACCTGTTGCGGATACTGTGCTGGGTTATATGCTGGCCTTTGCGCGGAACATTCCGTTTATGGATATGCAGATGAAAGAAGGCATCTGGGACAAAATCCCAGGGCGTGCCCTGCGGGAATGTACGCTAGGGGTAATCGGCGTGGGGAACGTGGGCAAGGCGGTTATCCGCCGGGCGTATGGCTTTGGTATTCGCATTATCGGTACTGACCCAATCATACCGCCGGAGGACTTCCGCACGCAATATGATTTGGCGATGGTCGAGCGGGAAATGTTGCTCAAAGAGAGTGATTTTGTCAGCGTGAACTGCGATCTTAACCCCACCAGCGAGCACCTGATGAATGATGCCGCTTTTGCGTTGATGAAGCCGACGGCCATCATGATTAATACCGCACGCGGCCCGATTGTTGATGAACAAGCGATGATCCGCGCTTTGCAGAATGGGACGATTGCTGGGGTAGGGCTGGATGTGTTCGAGCATGAGCCGTTACCGACGGATTCACCTTTGCGTCAGATGCCTAATGCTTTAATTGCGCCGCATAATTCTAACAGCAGCCCAGCAGCCTGGGAGCATGTGCATCACAACACCATAAAAAATTTGTTGGAGGTGCTACATGGTGCGGGATAAGCGGGTAGCTGTTGTGACAGGGGCAGCGGGCGGTATCGGTCAAGCGACGGTCGAAGCGTTTGCGCTGGCTGGCTGGCATGTGGTCGGCGTGGATGTGCTTGGCGTTGAGGGTATCGCCGGGGTCGATCATGGGATTACAGCGAACATCGCGGCTGAAGACGCATCACAAGCAATCTTCAGTGAGATTGCAGAGCGAGAAGGCCGCATTGATGCTTTAGTTAACAACGCCGCTGTGCAGATTGCGAAGGCGCTCGTGAATACTGAAGCGCATGAGTGGGATCAAGTGATGAATGTAAACGTTCGCGCTGTGTTTTTAGCCATTCGCAACGCTTACCCCCTGATGCGCGAGCAGGGCGGCGCAATCGTGAATGTGAGTTCCGTCCATGCGCGGGCGACTTCTGCCAATATCGCGGCATATGCTGCCAGCAAGGGGGCACTCTCCGCGTTGACTCGTGTTTCTGCCATCGAACTAACAGATGACAATATCCGTGTGAATGCGGTGTTGCCGGGTGCGGTGGATACCGAAATGCTCCGCGCCGGATTACGCCGGGGGCATCTCGCTGGGGAGAGTGAGGATGATCTCTTGCGGGCGTTGGGCACGCGCCATGTCATCGGTCGTGTTGGCAAACCACAAGAGATCGCACAGGCGATTTTATTCTTGGCCGATAGTGAACGCTCTGGTTTTATGACCGGCCAAGAATTGGTAATTGATGGTGGAGCCACCATCCGCTTGAGCACGGAGTAGACGACTTACTCCGCTGTGTAAACTAAAGTCTCTGGATAAAAGTCATACCACCCAAACCAAAAGGCGAGATGTCCGGGGATGCGCAGCGGATAAGCGCGGGCATCGCCGTCAATTTCTACACCGAAGACCAATTCATCTTGCACGGGATAGGTGCAGTTGTCCCCATTACAAAAGCGCGAGAAGGCTTCGCCCTCCAACGTGGCTTGCTCCGGCGTGATATGACGTGGATTAACCAAAGACGGGATACCGTCAACGGGCACACCGCCGAACACTACCTCGACCATGTTGATTGTTGCTGTATCTTGCACATCATCAAAGAATTGTGCGAAGTTAGGGTCAACGGCGATGCTTAACAAACGTCCTTTACACGTATCATATTCCGGCGGCAAGCTGACATTATTGGCGCTGGCCCACTCAAAATAGGCTTGCCAAGTCGATGCAAGTTCTTCGCCGGAGAGTGTGGTGATTGTGTCAAAAATTATCATATTTGCCTACGCTGAAAGAACTCAATATGACCTGAAAAACGGGGTTCATAGAGGCTCAAAGTGGTGTAACGCCGGGTCCCCTCAATATCCGGTGGCAGCCACTTGCCACGACCCGCTTAAGTTGTGTATGGTAGGCGGCAATGGCAAGGGCATCTAGCATTTGCCTACGCTGGTTCGTATTGAGCTTGAAGTGTTCATCCAACCAGCTTTCGGTGAATGACTGCGATTGCACCTCA
>DAOTTT010000370.1:0-20012 GCA_034437635.1 Anaerolineae bacterium
CATACCAAACCAGCCACATTAATTTGCTGGTGTAAGTGTCCATCACGCTTGTCGTTCCGATACATGCGGAATTTATAGGTTCTGCGAACATCTACATACATGGTGCAATTCCTTGTGAGGCAATCATTTGCCATTAACAGTATACTACAACATGCGCTGACGCGCCGCGCTCTACATCCCCATAAATAAATCTAGAGGTATTGAGCGCGTTTTTGATAAAGATTATTCAGCCTGTGGCAGGGCGTTACAGAAGCCGTCTTCCTGCACTACATCCTCGCGGACGTAAGCGCTGCTTTCTACCTGCCACCAGATGAAGCCATCCGTACCTTGTGTCTGTGCGATTGCAGCGGTGAGCGTGTTGGCGGTCAATGTGCCGACGCGATCAAAGTTAGTGCCGGGACCGCTGCGCAAGTTAACATCAACGGCACTGCTCAAGTTACACACAATCGCGCTGTTGCGTGCGTCCAGGTCGATGCTGTAGTTATCAAAGTAAATTTGATCGAACAGGCCATCCGTTTCGATGGGGCCACTCACCCAAGGCTTGACCGCCTCATAGCGCGTCAACTGGAACAACGGTATCATCGGGAAAACGCCATCTTCCCCGAAGAATGCCACGACGACATCCCGATAGGTCACATCTTCGGTCGCGGCCTGCTGGATGAGATCATCGGCATCCGTGCAAGTCTGCCGTCCAAAGTAGTTATCCACGCCGCAAGCCAGTACATTGGCGAAGCTGCTTGCGTCGTTGTAGTCCGGGCTGTTGCCAAAGGTGAACATTTGCGGGCGGTTTTCTGCCGGGGTGTTAGGGTCAATCGCCGCACGGAGATCGGCAAAGCTGCGCGATTCAATCGTGAAGACATCGCCCGAACAACCGAGCGTTTCCGTCACGGAGTCCACCAGATAGCCCGCCCAGCCACCCGCACCCGCATAGGTGTAAATCGTCACCGGGGGCAAGCCTTCGCAGTTCGGATAGGCCGATTGCGCCAACTGTTCTTGGGCGTAGGTGGGATTATAGCCGACTGTCTCCGGCAGAATGGCGGCAGGTGCCTCGCCGACTTCTTCCGGCAAAAAGTGCGTTGATGGCATCCCGCGCCCATTGCGTACCGTCTCGATGAAATCTTCGCGGTTGACCGATGCTGCGAAAGCGCGGCGTAAGTTCACATCATCAAACGGCGGCAAGTCCGTCGCAAAGCCTAGATAGAACATGGTCAGTGTATCCAATTCGTAGACTTCTTCCGCTAGCGCCTCATCGCTAAAGGCGCGTTCTTGCGATGCCGCCGGGATCGCCGCCCAGTCAATACTGCCATCCTCATAAGTGCGAAAGCCCGCCGCCGTTGAGTCGGTCAGGGTGTATTCAACGCGGTTGACGTTACCTTCGCCGCGTAGATCCGCTGGAAACAAAGGATTAGCGACCAGAGTTAAGCGGTTATCGGTGCGTTCTGCCAGGGCAAACGCTCCACTGACGACGAGATTACCGGGTTGTGTCCAGTTCGTGGGGAAGTTAGTCACCGCTTCTACGGGCACAGGAGCCAGCGTCCACAACGCCGCGATCGCATCAAACGCAAAAATCGGCGCGGTGAGCGTAAAGCTGACACTCAGGCCGTTTTCCGCAGCGACCACCTGCGCTAAGGTGCCATCCCCGGCGGCTTGCCCATCCGCACACCCGGCAATATAACGCCCGGCGACGTTGGTGGCGTAATAGCCGTTATCCGTGCTGCTGCAAACGCGCTGCACAGCAAAAGCCACATCATCCGCTGTGACCTTGCGCACTTCCGTAAACGTATCGTTCACCGGGTCATGTTGCACCCAAGGCACATCATCGCGTAAATTAAAAATCCACGTCAATCCATCTAAGCTGATTGACCAACGCTGCGCCAACGCGGGCACGGGGTCGCCCGTCGTCGGGTCAATGCGGACGAGTCCTAAGAATAAGTTCGGCACATATTGTACTTCCGGCACAGAAGCAGCCAGCATCGGGTCGAGCGTGCCGGGGAATGTCGTCCCGGTCAGGCGTAGGGTGACGGTCTGCGGTGGGGTGTCGGCGGCCTCATCTTGTGCGCTGAGTGGCAGCACAAAGGCGAGCATCATCAACAATAAAAACCAGCGTTTGAGCATATGATTAAATTCCTTAAAAAGCGTCCTTGTTACCGCCCCATTATAGCCCAGGCGATCCCACAGTTGAACGTGCGTCAGGTAAGGGTAGGGATGCCGTCAGCTAGAATCTTCCCTATACAATCGGACGCTTCTGTGTAAAATTGGCGTGTTAAAGCCTATTTATCGGAGGAATATCATGCCGGGTAAGCGTAAGGTGACGGGTGTTAAGCCGCAATTCGGCAACAACCGCAGCCACTCAATGAAGGCCACCCGCCGCAAGTGGAAGCCCAACATCCAGAACAAACGCTTCTGGGTGCCGGAGCTAGACCGCTTCGTGCGTGTGCAAGTAACCGCCAAAGAAATCAAGACCATCGACAAGATCGGTCTAGTAGAATTCTTGAAGCGCCAAGGGCGCACCGTAAAGAGTGTGCTTTAAATGTGGCGGGTACATCTCGCAAGATGTACCCTAACCCATTTCTATCTTCAGTTCTAACTCTCCAGCTACGGCCATCAAATCCCACACCATCAGCGTATATTCGCCGTCCGCCACAATCGCTATATCCAGTAATTGCGCGTCAAACGCATCCAGCGTTAAATCCACGCCGGGATGATCGTCATTGAACGCGACCTGTTCGCCTTGGGCATCGTACAAGGCCAATGCCGGGTCAAGCGTGCGGTTGAGGTCGCGTGCGGTGACCGTCAGTGTGTCCCCGGCGGTAAGCGTCAGCGTCTCGCGGTAGGGTTGCCCGGCGGGTAAAGTCAAGGTGCGGGTGTCGTCGTCCGTCATTTGCACATTAAACGGATCAACCGCTTCTAAACGCACGGTCAATTCCCCGGCGTAGATGCCGCCATAGGTGTTGACGTACAGTGTGTATGTGCCGTCTATGGGCAGGGTCAGCGCCGGGATGAGCGCATCGCGGGTATCTGGTTCAGCGTTGTTGTTATACGCCAAGAGCATCGCACCGGGGCTGATGATAGCGACAACCGGATCATTGAGTAGATCGTCGTCATCGGCGGCCAGCACCTCAGCGCGGATCGTTTGCCCGGCGGTGGCTTCAAATTGCAGTACAACGGGGTTTTCGCCGTCTAAATCGACAACCATCGTTTCGCCTATGCTGATGGGTTGTGCTTGTGCGAACAGCGCCAACAAAGATGAGAGGATATAAACTAAAGTCAGGATGCTGTTTTGCCTTTGTCTTACGTCCGATATAATGGTTTGTATTGTAGACGATGAGTACAATTGATGCGATGAGAAAACTAATTTTGCTTTTAATGCTTGTCACGCTGACAGCCGCAGCTTGTGGCGGCAGCGAAGACGAAATCGCCCAGGTGCCGACCGCCACCTTACAACCGCTGGTCACATTAACGCCATTACCGACGGCAACACCGTTCATTACCCGAACGCCGCTGCCGACATTTACCTATACGCCAACGGTCAGCCTCACCCCCTCGCTGACCCCTGTCCCGCCATCACCCACGCCCACACCGCCCATTACTGGCATCGTCGGCGGCGGCCAGCGGATTAACTTCCGCGATGGCCCCGATCAAAACGCGGCCATCATCGGCGCGTTGACCCCCGGCGACGGTTTGCTCGTTTTGGGGCAAAATCGTGATGGGACATGGCTCAACGTGCGCACGGAAGACGGCACGGAGGGTTGGGTGTGGGAACGCTTAATCTTCATTGAGAACACCGCGACACCGTTCCCTAGTGTTACGCCCACCGTCGATGGTACCGCCGTCGCCCTGGGGACGACCTTCCCGACTGCCGTGATCGGTGGCGGGACGATCACACCGACACCGCCCGCTGCGGCTGTCAGCGCGACACCAGTGGGTACATTGCCCGCAGAAAGCGACCCAGATACCACTCAAACGCCCACAGAGCCGTTTTTACCGATCATTGACGTGGATGCTATCAACCAGACTGCAACGGCGCTTGCTGGCGGCATCGTGCAGATTTCGCCACCGGCTCCACAAGCGACTGATCCGGCTGTGACAAGTGTCGCGCAAGCATCACCGCAAAGCACGACCGCACCCGGCAACACCGCTGCCCCCGCTGCGACCGCCGCCCCCGCTGCGACCATCGCGCCGCCCCCAGTGAGCGGCGAACCGCGTGTGCGCCAAAACGTGCAGGTGTTCGCCCTATGCGATGACCCCAACGCCGGGGGACCCTCCGCGCCGACTGACTTAGCCGCAGGATCAAGCATTACCATCTGGTGGAGTTGGCTCGTCTCTGATCCGAGCTTCTTCCCGCAGCACGAAGCCGCCGTCGATTATGAGATCCGCTTGAACGACGAACGCATCACCGGATGGCGGAGTTATGGCGGGGAAGTCCGACGGGTTGGCAGCAGCTATGCCAAAAGTTGGTTCTTGCCAGCAGGCACACTCACGGAACCGGGCACCTATCGCATAACCTATCGCGCTACATGGAGCCGACAGATCAGTGATGGCTTTACCAGCTACGGCCCAGGGACGGCCAACTTTGTCGAAGAAGGCTCATGCACGTTCCAGGTGCGCTGATGACACTATTCAAAATCATCGGCATTGAGTTTCGTGCGACATGGACGGCGTTCATCACCTGGGACGGGTTGGCGATAATCGCCACTATCGCCGGGGTCGCCTTGCTGGATTTCAGCATCGGCGAAGCGATCATCTTTGGTGTGGGTGCGGCGGTCATCCACACCGCCGGGGAAATTTTGCATCAGATCGGGCATGGCATCGCGGCGCAGCGCGTGGGCAAGCCCATGCAAGCGGTCATCTTGTGGGGTCCGTTAGGCACATCGCTTTACCCAGAGGATGAAGTCGTTGAGCCACAGCAGCACATTCAACGGGCACTTGGTGGACCGATCTTTAGCTTTGGCATTTTCCTGTTAAGTGGGGGGCTGTTGTTGATGGTTGGCGGTGGTGCGGGCGTAGTGACGGCATTATTGGCGTTTTGGGCGGTGGAAAGTCTCGCCATTTTTACGCTCGGCGCGTTAACGCCTGTGCAGACATTCACCGGATTACCGCTGGAAAGTGACGGCGACACCATCCTAAAATGGTATCGCCACCAAACGTAACTACTCAGGTATGCTCTGATTTGTCTTACTGCCCCGGCTCAAAACCGGGGGCTAGCCCACTGCGAAGCCCGTAAACGGGCTGTATACAATTGATCTTTCGCGCTGGGCTTTGTCCTTGCTATGCTGTAGTTATACCAGATCAAAAACGAACCGAAGGTGACTTAAAGCCCAGGGATGTCGAGCGTTTCGTAAATATCCGGGCGGCGATCATCAAATACCGGGATCGCTTGCCGTACTTCCTTCACGCGGTCAAGTTCAATCTCAACGGTGAGCAATTGCGGGTCTTCTCCGGCTTCCACGACGACCTTACCCCAAGGATCAACGATCATGGAATGCCCGCCGAAGACTGTATCGCCTGTTTTGCCTGCTGAGTTGACACCGACCACATAGCATTGATTTTCAATAGCGCGTGCAATGAGCAGCGCCCGCCAATGATCCACCCGTTGCAGCGGCCACTCCGCCGGGACGATGACCAAGGTCGCGTCATCCAACGCATACCGCCGGAACAATTCCGGGAAGCGTAGATCGTAGCAAATCGCCATCGCCGTCCGCCCCCAGGGGAGATCCATCACCAACGGGGATGACCCCGGCTGCAAGTAGCGGTCTTCATCCATCAAGCGGAACAGGTGGATTTTGCGATACACGCCCATCGTCTGCCCGTTAGAGGCGAAGAACGCCGCGCTATTGGCGACTTCCACACCGCGTTTTTCCATCATGCTACCGGTGATGCTAATCTTGTGTTGCTTGGCTAGCCCGGCGACCTGTACAAATAAACCTTGGTTAAGCGTGGATGCGAGTTCTTTAGCCTGCATCAGGGCGTAACCTGTAGACCATAATTCCGGGAAGACGACGATATGCGACCCGCGCCGGGCGGCTTCTTCCGTCCAGCGTTCCACATGCATGTAATTGCGCTTGATCTCGCCCAAATGAACCCCCATCTGCGCCAGCGTAATACTCAACTTTGCCATATGATCGATCACCCTTTGAATTTTGTTTACACGAATTTAGATCATTATATCGCTAACGTGCGCGAACTGTGAGCGACCGCCACAGGCCAACCAAAATATTTACGATTTCGTCGTTGCTCATATCGCCTGTGTCAATTTTTTGGATGCCATCATAGGCTTGGATGCGCCATTCTCGCGCTAATTCACCAACGGTTAGGGCGCGTTCTTTGGGGTCGTGGTAGCGTGTGCCCATGTTCACATGCAGGCGATGCAGCATGGTATCCAACGATAACGTCAGGCAAAAGACCGGCCCAGTCGTCTGTAAGATCGCCAGGTTATCCCCATTGACCAAAGTACGACCACTCACGCGGATGACCGTCCCCCGGCGGAGTGCTGTTTCCTGGACGATTTCAGCTTCGATGGACTTTAAGCGGGTTTCGCCAAAGTAATCGCGGATCTCGTTCACCTGCATGTCGAGCCGTTCCGCGATAATCTGCTCAACATTAGCATAGGGCATACTCAGCTTTTCCGCAATTTGCCGCGCCAAAATCGGATGATTAGGGCCGATATACCCGGTAATAATCAGGTTGCGCTCTGAAAATGGGAGATAACTACTCATTCAGGCCGCCAGCCAGGGAACCACTCGTCAAAGATGGGCATAAGCTCAATAAGCGTGTTAATGGCCGCGTCCGGCACGATCAACCCGCTGATGAGCGTGCGCCGCCCTGTCACGCGCAAAATCGCCCGCATTCCGGCGGCCTGTGCCCCGGCGATGTCCGCCGTCGGGTTATCGCCGATAAACACAGTGTCTTCCGGCGCGGTGCCGATGCAATCCAACGCTTGCTTAAAAATCTCAGGGTGCGGTTTGAGTACGCCTACATCCGCCGCAGAGATGCGACACGACGGGAAGAACTCCAGCAAACCGTGTTGTTCAAGTTCAACATCACGCAGGCGCATCGGCTGGAAGGCGTTGGTCACCATGCCAAGCTGCACCCCGGCATCGCGCAATGTACCGAGAACTTCTACCGCTTCCGGGAAGGTGGTAGTCTGTGGGGCACGGCCCCATTCATAAGTATCTAGCAAGGCATCCATATCAGACGCATCTTCGACCATGCCCATTTCTAGCGCAGTCGCCAGCAGCACTTTGCCCATGTGCGGCGCGATCAACGTAGTGCGGGCATTGCGCCAAGCGTCGCGTGTCCGCTTGAAGTACGCGGTCTTGTAGACTTCAAAGGTACAGTCAATGAGCTTGGCTTTGGTCATGTAATCATAGACCTTGGTAATATGTGGCGTTTCGACGGTTTCCCACGCTTCGGAGAAGTCGCCCCAATCGATAAGCGTATCATCAAGATCAAATAAAATGGCTTTTAACGGCATTTTTTCACACCTATATAGAATCAGAAAGGCGCAGCGATGCTGTGCCCTCTGTGTTGACTAAAACATTTTATTTAAGATTGTTTGGCGCTTAAGGCCATCCGCCAGTTGAGCAGCACATCATCAATCCCGGCCTTATAATCGGCAAACTTCGGTGTCCAGCCGAGCACATCCTTGGCCTTCGCGTTGCTCACACGGGTAGATAGCGCGAGGAGTTCCGGCGTTTGCGGGCGATTAAAGCGCTTGAGAATGGATGCCATGCCCCCTTGTGGCGGCAAGCCTTGCTCCGCTGCAAGATGGTCTAAAAAAGTTTTGGGTGTTGTAGGTACATCATCAACGATGTTGAAAATTTCATTTTGCGGTTGCTCGTAGATCGCCAGATAAAGCGCCGTCGCCATATCTACCGTCGTCACCCAAGGCGCGACGTTATCGCCTTCGCCCGTATGTACGGGACGGCCTGCGCTCAATGCGTCAGAAATCGCATGAATCACTGGCGAGTCCGGCCCATAGACGTACCCGGCACGCAAGATCGCATAGGCCAGCCCGGACGCTGTGACGATGGCTTCGGCATCGCGCCCAGCTTGTGCCAGCGGGTCATCGGCTGGATGTAGGGCACTGGTTTCATCAGCAGGGGCATCCCCGGTGTTGCCATAGAGCATCGCAAAGCTCGTATGCACCACATACCCTACGTCGGCGGCCTTGGCTGCGTCGATGGTGGCTTGGGTCGTCTCGCGCACGAGTTCCGCGCTGAAGGGCGACCGCGCATAGGGCGATAAATTGGCGTTCTGCGGGGCGATATGCACGACGACATCGGCCTTAGCGAGCTTGAGCATCCCGGCGATCTCACCGCTGCGGGTTGGGTCGGCGAAGACGGGCAAACCGCCACCCGCACGGATGATTTCCGCACCGGCTGCGGTGTCGGTCATCGCGGTGACTTTATGGCCGCCGTCAATCAATAAACGTATCAGGATGCGTGCCAATGGCATTGTGCCATCTGTTAAAAAGACGCTGTATTCGGGGGTCTCTGTAATTGCTGCTTCGTCGGTGTTTTCGGGTGTATCCGCCATGTGCTTTGCCTTCTCTTTATTTTTAACCTTATGCATTGATTATGCCAGCGAAAGCGCACAGATACAACCGATTGCCGTTAAGAAGGGGGTGTGTCGCCCCCTTCTACATGCATGATTAGTAACTACTCAGGTATATCCCGCATCGACTCAAAGCCGATGGCTACATTAAACACTAGGAAGCCCGTAAACGGGCTGTATAAAATTGATCTTTCGCGCTGACTAAGGAGTTACTTTTAAGTTGGTATTATCATATGTGGTGAATACGCTCTGCGGCGAGACGTGCGCCGATGATGTTGCGCGAAACGGGGCCAATCTCAAGTTCGGCTAATGGCCCACTCGCATAGAGGCCATCTGCCCAACACAGACGCTCATCCACAAGTGGATAGCCATCCGGCGCAAGCGGCAGCCCTTCCGCTTGGATGACGGCAGCCAACCATGCGCCACCCGGACGGGCACGGTCAAAGCCGGTACACAGCACGATATGATCGGCTTGCAGCGTCCGCCCATCGTTCGTGTACAGCGTGTCGGCCTCAGCCCGCACAACCTCCGCATGGAGCCACCGCAGCGCCCCCGCTTCTTGGGCGGCTTGTAGCTGCGCTTGGATGTCGTAAGGCATGGAGCCACGATGCCGCGTTTGCTGGATTATCGCCCGGCGTTGATGTGGGTCATCAACCCGGTGGAAGTCATCTAAACACAGGGCGCTAACCCAACATGGATCACTGTCAAAGTCGTGGATGCGAGCCGCGTGCCGCGAGAGTAGCGTCACCGTACCCGGTTGTTGCGTTGCTAAGGCTAGCGCCGTCTGCCCTGCACTGATGCCGCCACCCACAACCACCACATGCGACCAATCCGCCAAGGCTTGACGGTCAAATTGAGAGTCAAAAATGTGATGATAGGCCGCACTTGTCGTATCTGCCCATGCGGGATATGTGGGGTTTTCGCTATTGCCAATCGCCAAAAGAACGCGCCGTGTAGTCAATGCACCGTGTGAAGTTTCGACCTGCCAGCCACCATGTAAGCGTTTTAGCCCATGCGCCCACGCTTGCACCCGCATCGCCTGTAAGTTATAGCGCGAAAGCAGCAAGTCAGTAAACGCTTGGAAGAACGCCAGCGATGGCCGCTCATAGCGGGGGATGGACGCGGCCAAGGGCTTACCCCGCCGCGTCTCGCGGAATGTACGTACATACCAGGGATCATAATGCAGGTGATGCACGCCGGGCGAGCGCAAATAGGCCATGCCGACATTGGCCGTGAAGTGCGTCCAATAATGCAGCGGTTGCGGATGCGGATCAACAACGCGCATACGGTCAAGCGGCACCCCATTGCGGCGCGTCAAAGCTAACGAGAGGGCTGTCCCATGCACGCCCCCGCCGATGATGACCCACTCAAGCATTTTCACCTACAATAATCATTTGTGCTTCGTGGAGTTTGGTCGTATCCAAGCGTTTATACATCTCACCCACACCGGATAAAATCAACCGCCACACGCAATCACCATTTTCAGTATGGTAAGTTTGCAGCGTTTCCGTCTGCGGTTGAACAAACGTCATATTCACATCACCGACTGTCAAGGTCAGTTGATCGTCCTTGGTGTTCGGCTCTACGCCAAAAATTGCCTGCAAACGTGCTGCAAATGCGGGTGGGTCAGCAGCGACATGCACCAGTGAGCGTACATTGAGCACGCTATTATCATGATAAATATTGTCGGCCTCCGCAGGGATGCGTAATGCGCGATCTGTCTCGTCGGAGATCAAAATTAAGGTCATCGCGCCGAGCGTGAGCTTGACGAGTTTCCAGCGGAGTTCGACACCATCCTTACGGGTGCGTTTGCCCGTTTGAGGATCGTCCACAGTAACGCCGCGCTCGCACATTGCGCTGACCGCCGCGTCAATGTCATCGACATAGAACGCATACGCCACATAACCGGGCATGTTATCCAGCAATGGCTCAAAGTCCATGCTATCTGCCCCCGGCTTGGGGTCTTTGCCCGTCTTCGCCATCAGTTCGATGTAACTGCTATCACGCAGCACGACGAGCGCGTTATGGGTAGTGGCGCTGGCGTGTTCGCCACCATAAATTACCGTAAAACCTTGCTGGCGGTAATCATTGACCGCTATATCTAAATCGGCAACGCCGATCACGATATGATCGAATTTAGTTTCCATAGCATTTGCCTTAGTTGATTCTTCATCCCATAGTGTACGCTGTGAAGTGCGTAACAGCAAATGCCGATTGTTGTGCAAAAAGATACGCATCATGCATAGGATCATGCAGATCAAGCAACAGGGCAAAATCCGCAGGGGCAAGATACGAACGCAGCAACGGCGCATACTGACACACAAAGCGCAACGTCACCCAATGGACAAAGGCCGGGTCGAAGGGGTGGCAGCGCACCGCCGGGACGACAAAAGCCGCCGCCTGCCCACGCATCCGGTGGAAGGCCGCCGCATAAGACTCTCCCTCACCGTAGGCGGTATCCGCCAATGCCGCATGGAACGCGCTATCGACGCGGCTCTGCAAAGCATGATTGTACAATAGCGCCGGGAGCGGATGCACACTTTCTACGAGCAACACCCCACCCGGACGCAGCACACGCTGCAACTCCGCAAATACAGCGTCATCATAAAGCGGCAACGCGAGATCACCAACATACACCGCGTCGAAGGTCGCCGCCGCGAAGGGCAACGGCTCGAATAGGCCGTGCTGCATAAAGTGCAAGCGATCATCAGATGGCGTTTGTGCGAGTTCGTCCGCGTCAACGTCTACGCCGACGACTTGTGCCGCGCCTATATCTAAGAGCAATCGACTTTTCGCACCGCTACCGCACGCGGCATCAAGCACGCCCATACCGGCGACGATACCGCCTTGACGCATTACCGCTTTGATCTCCGGCGCGAAAGTCTGCGCGTGCAGGCGTAGGCTGTGCGTCCATAGTACATCTTGATAGTGCATCAGGTCGGGGTCATCCGGCGGGGCTTGCGCAAGGCGGCGCACATGAGCCGATGGAATGCTATGCGCCGTCTCGTCGATCATAAATTCGCGTCTTCTTCGCCATCATCTGCCGGGGTTGGCGTGGCTGCGGGTGGCACAACGCCACCGCCGCACGCCGTCCGCGCTTGGGGTAGTGCGAATGTTTGGAAGGAGTCGATCAACGTTTGATCCTCATTATCGCGGGCGATGTTCAAGCCATTTTCCATATACGGCAGTGCAAATTGACATTGACCAAGCGCCATATGCGCCTGTGCCAACCAATACAATATATAACCGTTATCCGGTTGGAGTTCGTGCGCTTGCAGCAGAATTTGCTGCGCCTCTTGTGGCGAGTAAATTGTCTCCTCGGGGTCGTCTATCTTGGTGCGGCCTAAGCGATACAAGCACTCCGCGTTATTGGGGTCTGCATCCACACAGCGCGAGAAGTAATTAAAGGCTTCGTTGGAGTTTCCCTCGTAGCGATAGTAGTAGTAGCCCAGATCATAGAGTACCAGCGCGTTGTTGGGGTTGTTCTCTAAAATGTCTTGGTAAATGCTGATCGCGCCGTCGTATTCATCGAAGCGATAGGTCAAGTTCCGCGCCAACCAAATGCCGAGATAAGGCATGTTCTGGCCGATGTCATAGGCTGCGGAATAATCCTCCCGCGCCGCGAGGAAATTGTAATCCACTTCGGTACTCACGCGCCCGCGCACCTGCAACGCCTCGAAGCTGTCCGGGTCGGTGGCGATGGCTTCTTCAACTGTAGACCGTGCCAGTTCCGTGCGGCCAATGTTCAGATACGCATCCGCTAGGAAGGCCAACGCCCGCGCCCGCGTACCGCGCAAGTCAGGCATGGTCGCCAGCAGATTTTCCGGCACGAGTTCCAGCGCACGGCGGGCACTGGCGATCGCCTCAGTCGAGCGGTTGACGCGGTTAAGCGCCATCGCATGAACCGCCCACGCATCCGCAGCGTACGGGCTAGCGGTGATGGCGTTCTCCGCACGGTTAACGGCTTCTTCATAGCGTCCCTGGTTGATGAGCGCCATAGTCAGCCGATAATGCACCAAGAGATCATTCGGCATGGCTGGCGCAGCATTCGTATAGTAGGTGATGGCTTCTTCCATCGCGCCACGTTGCCAGGCGTTATTCGCCAGGGTGATGTCATTGGTCGGGTCGCGGGTTGGCGGTAAGGGGGTCGCCCGCATCTGGTTGATTTGATCGCCAGCAGAATCGACGACGTTATTCACCTGTTCTTCCACTACCGGCTGGAGCATTTCACGGTTTTCGTAAATGCCAATGCCGACGACAATCAGCACGATAACAACAATGATGCTCAACAAACGCCGTAAAGAGAAAATCGAGCTATTACGCCGACGATAGCCGGATGAGTAACGCTTCGGTGTTTTTAAATACATCGTTTATTGTCCCTCCGAGGGTTGGACAGTTGCTTCCGGTGTCGGGCTAGGGGTTGGTGTAATAGGTGTAGCCGTTGGCCGCCCAAAACCGGGACAGTCCGACACAACACCTGTTAAACCTGCTTGGATGTTTTCGATAAACCCTGTCACATTCTCCCCTTGCCCCTGGGCGGCTTGCGCCATCAGCAGAGAATCCTGCAAGGTTTCCCAAGCGAGATCACATTCTTGTAGGTAATAGTAGGTCAAGCCTAGGCGATGTTTACACGCCAAGCTCGCCGGGTTGATGTCCACACAGGCAGCAAAGGAGTCGCGTGCAGCAGCCATCTGATAATCGTTGTATTGTAGCAGCCCTAGCTCGTACCATGCGCCCGTTGATGTCGGGTCAGCGTCGGCGGCATCCTGGCAGAAGCCCAACGCCCGCTCAAATTGACCAATTTTGCGGTACGTGCTGCATAACCGCCTCAACGCTCGCGCATTACGCGGTTGGATCGCTAGCACTTGATCGTAAATGTTGATCGCCTCTTGGTCGCGGTTTTGCGCCACATATTGCAGCGCAAGTTCCATATGGGCGGCAATGTTGGTCGGGTCGATGAGGATGGCCGCTTCTAACTGGTCGATTGCCTCATCATTAGCGCGTACCCAACTGAGCGAATAGGCATAACTGCGCCGCGCATTCGCATCACCAGGGTCAGCTTGGATAGCCATCGCGCCCGCTTCTACACCGTCGTTATATTGCCCAACGTTGGTATACGCACGGGCTAAGGCGCTGTACAAGTGCGACTCGTAGCCGTTGCCCAAGTCCAAGCCCGCCCGCGCAAGCGGTATCGCGACGGTTGAATTACCGAGCCAGATTTCCGCCATTGCATTGAGCGCATAGCCGCGTGGGTCGCTGATGTCTAGCTCGACGATAGCCGCGCCCTGCTCACGGGCGATGTCCGGCTGATCCATCGCAATCATCAAACGCCCGTACTCATAGCGATACGGGATGTAATCCGGGCGGCGAGCGATGGCCTGCTCAAATGACGCTTGGGCTTCGGCCAGATCACCGGCAATCATCAACTGATCGGCTAATGTTGCTAGATCACTAGGGAGCGGTGTCGCCGTCGGGCCTAATCCCATGATTTCCATCGCTTGCGCCTGCAAGTTTTCCATGTTGGCCGTCACAAAGACTGCCAAGCCCCCAATGAGCAAGCCAAGAATGAACAATAAGCGCGTCGGATTGCGACGGGGTTTCTGCTGTCGATCAAAAAACGACTCGCGATAATCTCTCTTGATATACATCGACCTAACCAAACCCTCCGATAGGCGTTGGGGGCGCGGTTGGCGCAGGGGGCGGCGTGGGTACGGTGCGATCACTGTAACCGCTACAATTGCGCGTGATGCCGTCTAAAACAAAGTCGATGTTTTGCACGATGGTGGGTAAGTTTTGCTCAACGGCCAAAAAGCGCGACTCGTTGACGATTTCCCACGCATCATCACATTGCCCCAAGCGGTAATGTGCAAACCCGCGCAGATAGTAACATTCGATTTTATCTGAGCCGTACTGAAGACAACTGTTAAAGGACTCAATCGCCCCTTCGTAGTTACGGCGGACATACTGCATCTGGCCGCGTTGGGCGTAGGCATCGCCATATTCCGGGTCAATACGAATGGCTTGGTCACAATATGGCTGCGCAAGGTCAAACCGTGCTTGATCCACCCCGGCGAACACCTGGCACAAGCGCAAGTTCGCCTTGGCTTCGTCTTCAATCGTAATCGCCATCTCTAAAACGCGGTTGTACGTGGCGATCGCCATCTCTTTTTCATTCACCTGGGGCAAGTTGTACAAAGCCGCCAGATAAAAGTAGGGCGTGGGTAAGTTCGGGTTGAGGCCAATAGCGCGTTCAATCGCTTCAATTGCGCCGCGATAGTCACCGCGATAGGTGGCAGGCCATTGATAAGACATCTGCACAAATATATTGTTTGGGTCAAGCTCAACGGCGCGGGTTGCCATGCGCAGCCCTTCTTGCCAACGCCCCAAGAACGTATAAGCGACACCCTGCGCGGCATACAGCGGCGCGAAGTCCGGGTCACGGTCAACGCCCTGGATGGCAACTTGGATCGCCTGTGGCGGATCATCGAACATCAAGCCGCGTGCTTTGAGCGCATAACCGCGCGGGTCGTCCGATGCGACATTAATCGCCTGCTCTGCGACGACCATTGCATCAGCAACCCGATCATCTTCCATGAGCAAGCTGCCGTATTCGTACAAGTAATCAATGTTATTCGGTTGTTGACGCACAGCTTCCTCAAACGCGGCAATCGCCTCATCAAGGTCGCCTTCATAAAATAGGTTCATGCCTTGTACCGCCCAATTACTGGCGTAAGGCGTAGCTGTGGGAGCCATCCCAACGGCATCCATCGCAGCGAGTTGTAGCCGACTGAAGTTTGTCGTGAAAAAGATGAAAAAGCCGACTAAGAACAGTACCACCACCAGGATAAAAGTTAAGCTGGTGCCGCCACGACGACGTTTTCCAAAAAGTGGTTGTGAATAATCACGTCGAACCTGCATACAATCCCCTATGCTTTCCGACAAAGTTATGCCCATTATAAAGTGAGATTTTGAATGAATCTACGGTTCTAACGCAACTTTCGCACAAGCGTAGGGTTGTGGTATGTTTAAGCTATCTGTTTAACGGTAGAATAAGTGCATAAATTTTTGTGTTGAGGACACGCACATGACAACATGGATGGTCGTAGAAGACGAGCCGGATTTATACGATATGGTTCTGGCAATGTACGACACGCTCGGCGTTAATGGCGTCGCCTTTGCGAATGGTGAAGAGGCGCTCGAATGGATTGACGCTGTAGAAAATGGACACTTCCAAGACGAAATCCCGGAACTCGCATTAATTGATATTCGCTTACCGGGGCAGGTCAATGGAGTGCAGATTGGCGAGCGGATGCGCAAAAGCCTAAACCTGCGCGATACCACCATCGTCTTCATGACGGCCTATCGGCTTTCCCCTGATGACGAGAAAAAAGTGCGCCAAGCAGCGGAAGCTGACGAACTGCTTTATAAGCCCTTGCCGGACATCAACACGTTTGAGCGTAAGCTACGAGCGTTGATTACAAAGCGGCACAATCAAACAGCGGAATAAGCCCCATGACAACCTGGATGCTGCTGGAAGATGAGCCGGATTTATACGATATGATCTTGGCGATGTATGAGGTCATTGGCATCGGCGGGGTGGCTTTTGGCTCTGGCGAAGACGCGACCGACTGGATTAAAGATGTCGAGAAAGCACGCTATGAGGGTGAATTGCCAGAACTTGCCTTGCTCGATATTCGCTTGCCCGATAACATCAACGGTACAATGGTCGCCCAACAGATACGCCAAAGCCCCAAACTGCGGGATACCGTCATTGTGATGATGACCGCTTACCGGCTCACCCCGGCGGAAGAAAACGAATTGTTCGACATCACTGATGCCGACTATCTACTGTATAAGCCGCTGCCCAAGCTCCACGACCTGCAAGCCTTGCTTAAAGGTCTAGTCCGAAAGCGCCGTAATGGGTAACGTCGTCGCTTGTGTCAACGAAGCGTTCTTGACCCATCTGCTTCATAACACAGCCACCACCTTTACCGGGTCGCGGGTCGTCGCCAACACGGTAGAAGTCGCTTACCATGCGGAAGACTTACCGCACTTTGCCCTTGCCAAAAGCAACGACACCGAAGAAGACTTTCAGATTGTCGTCCCGGCACTACAGATCAGCGCGTTTCGTTATACCGAAGGCGAACGCCGGGGCAAAATCGGCCAGAGCAAGTTTGAACTGCGCTTTTACGGCACCTTTCACTTTCATCGGGGCGAAGCCGATCATGGACGAATCTACATTCGCATCTTGCGCGGGGAAGTCACCGGGGGTAATCGTGTCGGGCGAGCCGTCCTTAGCATGTACATTGATAATGCCGTAATCCCGGCGATCTCATCACGCCTGCCGGAAATTGCCATGCCGGATATGCAAGATCTTCTCGGTTTTGCCGTGCAAGTCGAGCGTTTGCATACCGCTAATCATCTGTTGTATATGGTGATGACCGTCGCAGGCAGCAGCCAAGCCCAAACCACCCCAACGCCGATCACCACCCAGACCGAAGCCCCTAGCATCTTTATCGCCGCCACTGACGACGCGATCAGCACTACACAGCGGACGTTCTCGCTCAAACGCGGCATTGACGAAGATACCAACTTCCCGTTGCCGATGGGACTCAAGCTCGGTATAGCGTCCTTGCATCTGGTGGGGTATGTGCAGGCACGCCGTTTACACATTCGCATCGACCGGGGCGACCCCTCGTGCAAAGTCGATTTAACCGCCAGCGCCGGGTTAAAGATGGGGCTTAAGCCACTCGGCAAGCTCGACCTCAGCTTAAAGCCGACCATTACACCGCCGCGCTTCAGCCTACACCTGCAAATCCGCGCGGATAACCGCCAACTGACAACGGCTATCCAGATGGAATCCAGCCCATTGGTCAGTTGGGCGATCCCTGGCTTGCCGCGTGTATTCCGCCCATTGGTCGGGGAGTTACTCGGCTGGATCGACACCTCGATGACAGTGGTTTACGATGCCATTGATACTAGCTTACGGGTGATTAAAATTCCGGTCATCAGCCTAGACCGCCTGCCCATGCCCGCGCACTTTCAATCTGTGCGCTTTGAGGGCAATAGTATTGTTGCACAAATCGTCTTAGATCAGGAGGACGATGAATGAGCGGTGAAGAACTTTATGTGTTGGCATTACAGTTCGGGATGCAGTACCTCATCCCCGCAGCGATTTTATTGCGGGCGTTGTACTTCGGCGCACGCGGCAGACTGCCGGAAGGTCTGCGCGATTTAGCGTTAGGCGCTCTCGTCGCTGGGCTTGGTGCCGTCATAGATGGGGATGCCGAAGACCTGGGCGAAGCGTTGATCGAAGTCATCGGCAACGCGGTTTTCATCGGCGCATTATTGTTCTTCATCGTCATTTATCTGCTCAAGTTGCCTAACCTGGGGCCTTGGGTGGATGGCATCATCGGCGGGGCGGTCGGCTTTATCAGTTGGATCGTGTGGGTTTACATTTTCGGCAACGATTGGCCGACGTGGAGTGCGCCCTTAACGGCCTCTTCTGGGGCATTGATTTTCATTTTGTTACGGTCATTTATCCGGCGTTCGGCTGCTTTATTCCGTTGGGCGGGTTGCTTAATTAAATTGGTGTTGGTATTTGCGGCGCTTGGACTCATTTTTTGGTTCATCCAAAACGCACTATAGCAAAGCCCCTCAACGACATCTTTAGGTTCGTACATTTTGATTTTACTTAATTCATTTATCTGCTATTCAAGAGCCTTATTCTGGTGGAAGGACTGTTGAATTAAGGTTGGATTTGTATTTGCTATACTGGAAATAAATTTTTAGCTTATCCATACAGTACTTTAGTGTGGGTCATCCAATCTTAACTCAACACATGGATTAATTGGCTTTAGAATGAGTGTAAGTCGTCAAATCATTATAAGGACTTATTCAATCATGCGTTCCTTCATCCTTTTCATACTACTTATCGCGGCATTTCCTGTTGTCGCACAACAGGATGACGAGCAACAAGGCCAAAACTACGTCTTTGAAGACTATGGTATCGCTTTCACATATCCTGAAGACTGGACAGTGATGCAAGAAGATCTTGGTATGGTGCTTGTTGGCAACGAAGACTATCAACTGTTGGTCATCGCGGATAGCGAACTGGCACTTGTGAGCTTTAACGATACCCGCTTAGATAGCGTGCTTGGCTCGTACTTCAACTATATCGCCGTCAACATCCCGTATGACCCTAGCCTCATCCAAGAAGGCGTTTTCGATGAAGAGAGCGAAGTCCCGCGTGATGTGATGGTCTACGCTTACGACGACGACAAGAGCGATCCCGGCATCGCCGTGACCTTCCCCTTCGATGAAGAACAACCCGTGCGTATCGGCCTGATGCACTTGATGGTACAAGATGAAGAACTAGAGATGGAAGACTACGATCAACTTAAGGCCATCGCGGAAACCTACCGCCCGGCTCCGCGCCACGTCATCCCTGGTTCCGCAGCCATTAACTTGCAATACCGCGACGTGGTAAGCTGTACGCTCTACGCCTCAAAAGCAGGCATGGACGTTTACGATACACCTGACGGCAACGTCATCGCAACGGTTACAGACACCGCCCTGACATTCGACGCGGTAGAACTCATCACGTTGGATAGCGGCGAAGAATGGTACAGCATCGACCCGGCCAGCTTCGACACAGTGGAAGCCTGGGTGAGTACCAACGTCATTGACCCAGCTAGCAACTGCTTAGACGGCTAAAGTACGCCGTCCATCAATGCACGAGAAACGCTGTCCTGCGCGGGGCAGCGTTTTTTTATTTGATTTTAAGCGCATAATAATATACGTATTATATCCACACGCTATCATATAGATAATCGTAAACAAAAAGAGGCAAATAACGACTATATGACTTTGACTGCACAGATGATTAAACCAGACATTGGCTTATCAGAAGAGCAGCGCAAAGGCGTTAGCAGCGTCCTAACACAAGTTCTCGCCAGTGAGTTTACATTGTACACTAAGCTCCGCAACTTCCATTGGAATGTGGAGGGGCTGCAATTTCTCAGCTTACATGAGATGTTCGAGGAACAGTACAAGCAGCTTGAGGCGACCATTGACGAAGTCGCGGAACGTATACGCACATATGGCGGTAACGCCATCGGTACAATGAGCGAATTTAGCGATCATACGCGCTTGACCGAGACACCCGGTAGCTATCCCGAAGCCCGTGATATGGTCATGACATTGGCCGAAGACCACGAGCAGATGGTGCGCAACTTGCGCGAAGACATCGCAGCCGTCAGCGACACATACGGCGATGTCGGTGCGGAGGACATGCTGACCGCACTCCTCCAAGATCACCAGGAAATGGCCTGGATGCTCAGAACATTCATCGAAATTATGCGGCGGAAACCACCTGCTTTAGCGGGTGGAGGAAGCCGCTTCTCCTTTCTGCTAAAATCGTAGAATGACTAACAAAATTAAACGAGGACGGCATT
>DAOTTT010000371.1:0-6035 GCA_034437635.1 Anaerolineae bacterium
GTTAGCCGGGGTGAAGGCGTTCGTTTGCGCACTATCGACATTGATAATGCCGATGATGCGATCATGGAAGACGACAGGTACCCCCATATAACCACGTATCCACTCGTTACCAGGGACGATTTGCCAGCCTTCAGCTTGGGTCACATCTGGGATAATGATACCCTGGCGTGATTGAATCATCTTTTGGAGGAAGGTATTGGTCGAAAGTTGAAATATTGAATTGATGATTTCATCATGATTCTTCGGCTGAAAACCACGATGACTGATAATCTGGGTTACATCGTCTTTAACCACCATGACCGATGCGGCATCGTGGGGGACAATGCGCGATAAATTACTCAAAAGTTTGTCGAGAATGTCCACAAGCCCTTGTGTGGATGTGATGGCGGTGGTGATTTCCGCGATGGCCTGCGAGATGGCGCGTTGTTCGCGTTCTGCGGAGTCTACACGGCGTTTTTCCACAAAAGAGGCGATAATATTGGCAATGGATTGTAAAAAGTGAACGTCTTCCGGGCTATGTGAGCGCGGTTGTTCGCTGCAAAACTCAATCGCGCCGATAGGCTCGTTTTGACGTTGGAGCGGAATGATAATTAAGCTACTGATGGCATATGGATATTGGCTTGCGTCAAAGTTGGCTGCGTCGGCGCTATCTGCGATGATAATAATGTCGTTGGTATCAATCGCCTTTTGTAGCAGGTTGTGCTCGGCGTTGGGTGGGTTTTCTAACCATCCAACCTGGGTAAATAATTTGATGACGTTATCGTTATACTCATACGTTGCGGCGTATTCAATATCAAGCAATTGTTTGCATAACATCATTGCTTCTTCAACAAAGCCTTTGAGATCATCCGGTTGCCGTAGTGCGCGTTGACCTAACTCAGCGACGATAGCCTGCTGCATATTATATTGGTTGAGGCTGTTTTCAGCCTGCATCTGCTCGGTGATATTGCGCCCGCGTGCAATAAGACCGACAATTTCATCATCTTGATAGACAGGCCAGACGGCATGTTCAATCCAGATGATATGTTGATTTTGGGTGACGATGCGAATATCGGTTGTGCTGGTTTCGCCTTTGAGCGCCTGCTTGAGCTGATGGAGGACAAGACTTCTTTCGCCTTCTAAAAACAGGCTTTGGTCAATCAGTAAGGTTTCTGCTTGGGGCTGGCTGTAGCCGGTCATCTCTTTGAACGCGCCATAGGTGGCATATAATCTGAGGTTGTCGGCCTTTGTTCCCCGTAGCTCATAGAAAAAGTTTTTCATCACCGCTTCTAATTGCTTTAAGGTTTGCGTTGGATGATCTCTGTAAGGCGTGATGAGAAGCTGAGAGGCTAACTTTTGCTGGTAGATGATCGGAATATTGATCAACTCAACGGTGAGAGACTGTCCATTGACGATAATGCTTTCTTTGGTGCGTACGCCGTAACTATCTTGATACTGTATACGACGAGCAGAGACGAGTGATTGCTCAGAAATACTGATGAAGTGGTCGATGTGTTGGCCGTACATGGTGTCTAGTGTATCGTGTTGAAACAACTTGGCGGCTGCATGATTGGCCTCTTTGATGATGCCATCTTGGGTTAATATGGCGGCTGTAGACTCAAACGTCATCAGCACATCTAAACGCCGTTTGAGATCCGCGTTTTTCTCGTACTGCTGATTGAGCATTTGACTGATGGTGTATTGGACGGCTGATGATGTAAATCCAAATACCAGAACAACGATCACCGGGCCGGAGAAGGCCGTGTTATAGTCAATCCACTCTAAAAATAATGGGCTGATTAAGATAATGCTAATCATCATGACCCAGTATAGAGTGTGCACTACATTAGATAACAAGCTGGTGCTGAGGCTAATCGGCACAATCATAAAAATTAGCGCCAATAATGGATCGTCTTGCTCTGAAGGCGAAAACGCTAGCAAGAGAATACTGGCTGAAATAACGGAAAGCATAACCCAACTGGCTAAGGTTGGGTTACCCATACGCGCCAAGATATACGCAATCAACGTAAGAATAAATGCGGAAAAGCTGACGATTATATCTTCTGAGGTAAAGTCATAATTCGTGAGCCAAAATGTGACATTGGTTATGATGACAAGTATCGCCACACTCAACACAACAGCCGCAATGTACCGGATGCGGTGGTCAAGATTGGGTGGTGTTGAGTGTATAGGATCGACAAAGATCCGTCGTAGAACCGTAATCATTAGTCAAGTAGCTTTATGTGAAATATTTTAAGTCGAGTGTATCACAAATTGAGGGACTAAAAAAAATGAAGCACGTTCTAAAGTTGTTGCGCTTTTTAAACCCCTTTCTCATCTTCAGGGTGATCGGCTATACGATCTTCCGCCTCCGCAATTGGCGGCGGGGGCGCTTTAAAAAAATGGATTATGTTCTGTTTCGTGTGCCGGATAGTATGCCCTCATTGCCGGAAGACCGCCGTTTTATTCAGCGTGTCTTCCTGGGTACGCCTAGCATGAGCCTCCGCGAATTTGACGAGTCATTGCAGTGGGTGGCGGACGATCCTCGTACAAAGGGTGTGATCTTGCGCTTTGGCACGTTGGACATGGCTTCTGGTGATCTCCATGCGCTGCGGGATAGCATCCAGCGGTTTAAAGATTGCGGTAAGCGCGTAATCTGCTATGCGCAACTCTACGACACCGCGACTTATTTTGTGGCGTGTGCGGCGGATGAAATTCTGGTGCAGCCCGCAGGCCAGCTATTTACGCTCGGCTTGCAACAACAGGTTGTGTATCAAAAAGATGCGCTTGACTTCCTCGGCGTGAAGATTGAACCCATCGCCATCACGCCTTATAAATCCGCTTACGAGACGCTCTCGCAGCAGACGGCCTCGCCAGAAGCCCGCGCTCAACGCGATTGGCTACTCAACTCGCGCTATGAAATCCTGCTGGATGCCATCACCAGCGGGCGCGGCCTCAGCCGGGATGATGCCAAAGCGTTTATCGACGGTGCGCCTTACATCGCGGAAGAAGCGCACGAACAAGGCTTCGTCGATGGCGTGATTAATGAGGATTTTTACGCCAATCATCTCGGTGTGGATCACATCGCCCCTTGGGATTTAGCGCGTAAAAAGTTGTTGCTCAAACGCAAGAAGCGCCTGCGCAAGAAGATCGCTGTGTTGCCCATCAAAGGGGTGATCGTCTCCGGGGAGAGTGTTACCCCACCCGCACAACCGCCGGTTAATGTGCCTGTGGTCGGGGAAGAACGCGCCGGTGATGAGACCATCGTCAAGCAGGCGCGGCGTTTGATGAACGATGACGAAGTAGCTGCGGTGGTGGTTTACGTCGATAGCCGGGGCGGGTCTGCGGCGGCATCGGAGGCGATGGCATCCACGCTGGAGCAACTCGCGCAAAAATGCCCGGTCATCGCTTATATGCACAATTACGCGGCCTCCGGGGGGTATTATGTGACGACAGCGGCGCATTATATCGTCGCACAACCGGGCACCATTACCGGTTCTATCGGGGTGATCTCGGCTAAACCGTCCACCGTTGACCTGTATAACAAGCTCAAGCTCAACCGCATTGAGCTAACACGCGGCAAAAATGCGGATCTACTCAGCGATGCTCTGCCATTGACCGACGATCACCGGGCGGCGTTGCGACGTGGTGTAGAATCGCTATATGAGGTCTTCTTGCACCGGGTGGCGACAGCCCGCAAGATGGACAAGGAAGAAGTTGATAAAATTGGCGGTGGGCGTGTGTGGACGGGGCAGCAAGCCTTCCAGCGTAAATTAGTGGATAAGCTCGGCGGCATGGATGTGGCACTGGCGAAAGCGCGTGAGATGGCAAACTTGCCGGAGGAAACGCCCGTTGAGGTCGTCCAGACGGAAGATAAACGATCGTTACCGCAGCAAGCCGCTGCCGCTGCCAGCGATCCCCTGGCGTGGGTGCGTTATGTGGAAACCGGCATCAAAACCTTGTATAACGGCCACGCGCAGATGTTTATGCCGTTTACCTTGGAGGAATAAAAATGGAATTCAGCCAAGTTTACATCGTGACTACTGTGCCAGAAACGCATTTAGAAACAGTCTTGGATGCGATCTCCGGGGCGGGTGGGGGCATCGTCGGGCATTATACACACTGCGCGTTTACCAATGCCGGGGTAGGTCGGTTTAAGCCGGATGACACCGCGACACCCCATAGCGGCGAAAAAGGCCAGATCAACGCGGAGGATGAATGGCGCATCGAGACATTCTGCGACCGTGACAAAGCCCAAGCCGTTGTCGCGGCCATCCGTACGGCACACCCTTATGAAGAGGCGGTGGTGTATGTGCTGCCGTCGCTTGATCCAAACCTGTTGTAACAAAATTCAACGTTAGTTAACGAACAAATGCGTTATAATTGACGCGCTTGCTTGACATAACTAGAGGAACTATACAATATGGCGAAAAAAGACGAACGTATTGGCAAGCGGCTAGGTGATTATAAATTAACTGAAGTGCTCGCGTCGGGCGGTATGGCAACGCTGTATGTGGGCAAAGATGTTAAGCTAGAGCGCGAAGCCGCTGTTAAAGTCCTCACGCCGGAGATGCTCGAGTCGGATTCCTTTTTGGCTGAACGCTTCCTGCGCGAAGCTAAGGCTGTCGCCGTGTTGGATCATCCCAACATTGTGCCCATTTATCAATATGGCGACGAAAACGACCTGTACTTCTTGGTGATGAAGCTCATACGCGGGCACGACTTGGCCGACGAGTTAAACGACTTGCAATCCAAAGGCAAGCAGATGTCGGTGGAGCGGATGCTGCACATCCTCAAGCAGACGGCTTATGCGTTAGACCACGCGCACCAAGCCGGGATTATCCACCGGGATGTTAAACCATCAAATATTCTCATTGAAAGTGATACCGACCGTGCCATTTTGACTGACTTCGGCTTGGTATTGCGCCAAACGGAGATTGACAAGACGATGGGCACCGCATTTGGTACCCCACGTTATATCTCGCCGGAGCAGGCGCTCGCGTCGGAAAAATCCGTGCCGCAAAGTGATATTTACTCGCTCGCGGTGATCGTCTACGAGATTTTGACCGGGAGCCAGGTCTTCCGGGCGGATACCGCGATGCAAGTGGCGCTGAGTCACATCAGCGAAGACCCGCCACCCCCGACCACCATCAACCCGGACATCCCGAAAGCGGTTGAGCGCGAGATCCTCAAGGCGCTGGAAAAAGAGCCGGAAAAGCGGCATCAACTCGCGAGTGAGTTCATCCTTGCCATAGAAGACGCTTACGGCGACCAAGTGAAAGCCGCCGTCGCTAAGATGAGCAAGCCTTCGACTATGCCGCCGCCAACGCGCACCCCATCCCCCGGCCAAATGCCGAAGATCGGCGCGACAAAAGCCGACAGCGGGCAAACGAACAATCAAATGATGTGGGTGGTTGCTGGTGTCCTAGCGATTGTGGCGCTTGGCCTGCTGATTTTGGTTTTAGCGTCCGGTGGCGACAACACAGAAGCCAATGGTGATAGCACCATTCAAATTCCGGCAGCCGTCAGCTTTGAGTATGAACATGGCGCACCGCAGACCGTCCCTGTGAACTACAATGCGCAAGCCTTCGCGTTACGCAACACGGCGGAAGTTCCTGTGTCATTGGTCGATGTGTCTTTTGGCGGCATCAGCGGGGGGGTTGTCAACGCCAGCCGCTTAAATGTTGGTGAATGTCTGGTATTCGTCACAGCCGACCAGCGCGTAGAACTCCCCGATGATTGGGGTTGTGATGATGTGCGCAATCAAGTTGTGCTATGGGAAGACGATAACTTCTGGCAAGGGACGACGGGCACGTTCGCCGTCGAACCGGCAGAGGGCGACCCCATAAGCTGCGATCTCGCCGCAGATGATGCCACAACCTGTGACATCACCTTGCCGGAAATCATCGAAGCGAGCGAATAACGCCATACACCGGGGCAAGGTTGCCCCGGTGTGTTACGGTGTGCTTGTCGGGTTGATGGTGCCCTGCTCCGTTTCATCTTCACCCATAATATCGTCTAAGTTTTGCTGCATAATGTGCGATGCGTTGCCCAAA
>DAOTTT010000372.1:0-11624 GCA_034437635.1 Anaerolineae bacterium
CTTTTATCGTGGCTGGGCCAAGCAAAGCAACATCCCCGGCACCGGCCTAGGTTTAGCGTTGGTAAAAGAGCTTTTAGACGTTTACGATGGTACAATTACAGTACATAGCACCCTAAGCAAAGGCACAACGTTTACCTTCTGGATCCCTCTACAATCGGAGACAAGGAGTATTTCGCAATGAAACGCATTCTGTTAGTTGAAGATAACATCACGTTGTTGGAAAATATCGCGTTTGAACTACAAATCCGTGATTATGATGTCGTGCAAGCAGAAAGCGGTAAATCTGCACTGGATATGCTTGGCCTTGCAACTCACTTGCCAGATGTGATTATCAGCGACATCGCCATGCCGGACCTCAACGGTTATGATCTCCTAGAGAAACTACGCAAGGATCCTACCTTAGCGGATATTCCTGTTATCTTCCTCACGGCGTTTGACTCGCCCAATGCCGTTATGCTAGCTGAGGAACTCGGCGTTGATGACTATTTGGTCAAGCCGATCAAACCGGAAGATTTGATCGCCGCTATCGAGAAGAAGATCAAAGCCTGATAAACACCCTACAGAATAGGGTAAAATGATGCGATAAATTTGTCTCTGCTTTACAGAAAGATAGACTCATGCGATCCATCATACCGTTTAACACCGGTTGGGAGTTTCGGCCTGACGACAAGCAGCCCTTCCAACCGGTGACTTTACCCCATAACCCAGTAGAACTCCCCCACAATGGATTTGACCATGCCGAATACGGCCTCATCAGTACCTATCGCAAAACGTTTACATTACCCGAACCTTTAAACCAACGTCGCTTATATATCGACTTTGAAGGGGCAATGTTGGCCGCAACGGTGATGATAAACGAGCATACATTCCCAGAGCATCGCGGCGGGTATACGCCCTTTAGCTACGACATCACCGATTATGTCACCGAAGGCGAAAACGTCCTCAGTGTGCGTGTGGATAGTACCGAGCGCCCGGACATCCCGCCGTTTGGCTTTGTCGTTGACTATCTGGCATTTGGTGGCATTTATCGAGAAGTATCCCTGCGTTACGTTTCGCCTGTGCACATCACCAATGTATTTATCAAGCCGCATGAACTGCTGGATAAACCGCATGTACAGATTGATGTCCATGTAGGCAACCAGACCAACACCGCGCAAGAGGTCGTCGTCAGTGGTGGTATGGCCTTCTGGAACGACGAGTTCCAACAAGCCACCGTGCCCCCCGGCGCGACGACGGTCGTCACCCTGTGGAGCGACCTGACACAAATGCCCGGTGGGGCGCTCAAGCTATGGACATTAGAAAACCCGCACCTGTACGACTTCAACGTTGCGCTACATCAAGCAGCAGGTGTAAATAGCCCGCACGAGATCGAGCTTGACGCACTCACGGTCCGTAGTGGACTACGCCATGCACGCTTTGATGGCGAGCATTTTTATTTAAATGATGAACCTGTGTTTTTGCGCGGGCTTAATCGACATCAAACCTATCCTTATTTCGGCGCAGCGGCTCCGGCACGCTTACAGCGCAAAGATGCTGACATTCTCAAATATGAACTAGGGTGTAATGTCGTCCGTTGCTCGCATTATCCGCAGAGTCGCCACTTTTTAGACCGCTGTGACGAGATCGGCTTGCTTGTGGTGGAAGAAATCCCTGGTTGGCAGCACATCGGCGATGAAGACTGGCAAGCGATCAGCCTGCGCGATGTCGAGGCGATGATTACCCGCGATTGGAATCACCCGTCCATTATCCTGTGGGGTGTGCGCATCAATGAAAGCTGGGATAACACCACCTTCTACACACGCACCAATGCCCGCGCCCACGAGCTTGACCCCACCCGACAGACGACTGGTGTGCGCTTCTGGCCGGAAAGTCAATTGCTAGAAGATGTCTATGGTTACAACGATTTCACCGATGCGGTACTAGAGCCGACGCATACCCCCTGGCTCATTACCGAGTTTAACGGGCATATGTTCCCGACCAAGTCGTTTGACAACGAAGCGCGACAGGTCGAGCACGCCTTGCGTCACACCCGCATCCAAGATCAAGCCTTGCGCATGGGTGGTGTTTCCGGCGCGATTGGTTGGTGTATGTTTGATTACAACACACACGCGGAGTTCGGCAGTGGCGATCGCATCTGCTATCATGGTGTGCTGGATATTTACCGTCTCCCCAAATTTGCGGCTTATGCTTACGCCAGCCAGCAACCACCACACGAGCGTATTATCTTAGAACCAGCGACGTTCTGGACAATGGGCGATCGCAGCGTCGGCGGCAACGACCCGTTGCACGTTTTTTCTAACTGTGAAGAAATTGATGTCTATGCCAACACCGAGCACATCGGACGCTTTACGCCGGATCGAGAGAACTTCCCGGCACTGCCTCATCCGCCGTTTGTAGTCAGCGGCATGGGGATGCGTTGGGGTGATGCCTTTGGTGATCTGCGGGTGGTGGGGTACATCAATGGCGAAGCCGTCGCGGAACGGCGCATCGCCGGGGACGGTCAGCCAAGCCGCTTAGAACTCACTGTGGATGATGACAACCTCATGGCCGACAGCGCGGACATGACGCGCATTGTGGTGCGCTTGGTCGATCAATACGGTAATCGGCTGCCCTACGTCAATCGGGTTTTGACGTTCTCTTTAGAAGGCCCTGGCATCCTCATCGGGGAAAATCCGTTCGCGCTCATCGGCGGGCAGGCCGCGCTCTATGTGCGCACAACCCATACTCCCGGTAAGATAACCATTACCGCACAGATGCCGCGACTAAAGTCACAGACTGTTCAGATCACAACCACATAACATAAAAAGGGGCGCAATGCCCCTTTTAAAATCGCTTATTTCGGCGCTTCCAAGTGAGCGCGACTACCCCGGCTATGCATCTGTCTTTTCCTCTTCGGCCAGACGGATACGATCCGTCAAAGCAATGACATGCGATACTGCTGGAGCCGTTAACAAGAAGAATAGACCGATGAGCAACAAACGCGGCAGCAGCTCCGGTATGAGGATACCACCACCGATTAGGATGCCAAACAAGCCTAATGTCGCAACTTTACCAGAAGCATGTAACCGGCTGTAGACATCCGGTAACCGGATAATGCCGATAACGCCGACTACGAAGAAAAATAGACCTATGGCGATCGCAATGCCGCTTAAAATCTCCTGCATTAGAACACGCTCCCTTCGGCAACATACCGGGAGATACCAATAGTCCCGATGAAGCTCAGTGCACCAAGCGCCAATGCCACATCAGCGAACATGCCCTGCTCATAAATCAACGCCAAGACGACCATCACCCCGGCCAATAAAGTCGTGATAACATCGATCGCCAAGAGACGGTCAGCCGTCGTTGGCCCACGCCAAGCACGCCATCCACACGGGAGCATCAACAACACCAACGTAACCAAGACAATTTCGAGTAAGCCAGTCATTATACATCACCTCCCTTTATGCGTTTGAGCAACTGCATACGACGCAATTGCTCATTATCCGCATTATTGCTTGTAGCATCGACATTTAATGTATGAACTACCATACGGACGTATTTATCAGTTTCTTCAAAATCTTCGACTACTTCGCCAGGGGTCACCGTAATCGCGTGGGCGCTCAAGGCGGAGATAATCAATTCACGGTCTTTATCGTGTGTTTCCACAACCACGCGACCTGGATTAATCGGCAAACGCGGGTCGAGCACACGCCTAGATACGTCAATGCCAGAAAGCAGAATGTCCCATGTTAAACGACCGATATATACAATCAACCAGAACAATTGCTGTGGCAAGCTGATCCAATTCACTTTTACGGGCGTAGCAACGGCAAAGAGCATAATCACAGTGCCGGTAACATACCCCACTATAAACCCGTCGATTGTCCATTGATTACTCAATGTCATAAATAACAATGACAACGGAATACCATAAAACAGTGCGGACATCGTATTTACCTCCCTGCAACCGTTAGCGCATCAGCACCTAGAACAGCCTCAATGTAAACCGGCGCATCTAGAATTTGCTCAGCAGCCATCGTTGCTAATTCTGCTAAAGGCGATGCGAATAAACCTAATAGCACACATAGACTGATGAGCAATGCCGGCGCTAACGGACTATCGTTATAAGATTTCAAAGGGACTGTACTCTCATCCGGGTTACGCTGGAATACAAGTTGCCAAGTGCGCGTCATATACATCAACGTAAGGATGCCGGCACCGACCGCTAAACCAAGCGTTAGCCACATTTGCGCATCAACACCGCTCTGTACCAACGCGAGTTTGCTGATAAAGCCGTTCATCGGCGGAATACCTGCCAGAGCCATGCCACCTAACAGATACAATAACCCGACAAACGCAGGCAAACTCTTGCCGACACCTGCGACTTCCGATAATCGCGCTGATTTAGTCTGTGTGCGGCTAGAGACAACACCAAACAACATCAGCAACGCCGACTTGATAAAAGCATGGTTAAACGCATAGACCAACGCTGCCGCCAGTGCCAGAGGCGTACCCCAACCAATACCAAGCAGAATGAAGCCGATCTGCCCAAAGGTAGAGTATGCTAGCATCCGCTTACCATCGTATGTACGGAAAGCGCCCAGACTGCCAAAGAAAATGCTGATCGTCCCTAGTATCAATAGCAAGTTCTGGATCGTCTCCAACTCGTTTTCAGCAGTGAATAGCAAGGTCGTCATGCGGATCAAGCCATACACGCCGATCTTGACCACGACCGATGACAACACCGCATGAACCGGTGTCGGCGCTGTCGTATGAAAGTCCGGTTGCCAAAAGTGGAACGGGAATACCGCACTCTTGAGCAAGAAGGCCGCTGTGAGCATAATCGATGCTTCACGCGCTAACAAAGGCCGATCACCTGTCGCCAGATTTTGACCAATATCAGCAAAGTTCAGCGTGCCAAATGTCGCATACACAGCCGCAATACCCATCAACAAGAACAAGGTCCCCATGCTGCTGATAAACAAATACTTGATCGCAGCTTCCAGGCCAAGCTCATTGTCGGAGATCGCCACTAACGAGACAGAACTCAATACCATGATCTCCATGAAGACAAACATGGTGAACATATCGCCGGTAAAAATCGCACCCAGCAAGCCCGTTTCCATCGCCAAGAAAAGCGTCGTAAACGTGGGATGCTTGACGACTTTATCGTTACACCCTACCGCATAAAGTAAGCCCATCATCAACACAGTAGTAGACATCAATACAAAGATTGATGACAGCATATCGCCGACTAAGACGATGCCGAACGGCGGTGCCCAGTCACCAAGTCGATAAATTTGCGGACCCGTATCAATATTGCCTAGCAGCACGCCAATGCTCGCTACCCAGGCGATAACGCCCGCGCCAAAGCCTAGATAGCGTTGTGCGCGGTCGCGCCCCCACAGCAGCAGGCTAAACATACCCGCCATGAGTGGCGCAAATACAGTGATGACAATCAATAGATTATTGGGGGTTTCCATTCGTCCGCCTTACCGTTGTAAGTGATCAACGTCATCTGTACGCACCGTGTTAAAGCGCGTAGAAACAATGTTGACCAACCCAAGTAACAGAGCATACGAGCCGAAGCTCACGACAATTGCCGTTAAGATCAAGGCTTGTACTAAAGGATCGCTAGGGTCACCACCTTGATCGGTATACGCCGGGTCGGTGCCTGAATATGCACCGACCGCGAGCAACAGCAGGTTAACAGATGCAAACAACAGGGCAAAGCCCATCGCTGCTTTGATGAGGTCACGCCGTAAAATTTGATAAACACCGAGGCCAAACAACGCCCCGATTGCTACTGCAAAGACAAAGTTCATGCTTCAACACCCTCCTCTACAACCATCGGCTCATCTTCTGGATCATTGGCAACATCCGGTAAATACACATCAGCAGGATGCGCGATCGTTTCCATAATCAAGCTCACCCCACCGAAGACGGTTACAGCGATGGCTATTTCAAAGACAATCGTCGTCGTAAATTTCAAATTGGCAAAGTCAAGGTCAGGCACATAATCCACCAGACCCATAAACGCGCCGCCGGATAACAATGGGATAAGCGCATTGATGAGCGCCAATAACAACCCACCCGTGATTAAGTTCACCGGACGCAACCAGGATAAACGCTTACGAACATACTCGTAGCCAAATACCACATAGTATAGGGTGACACCCAAACCAGCGACTACCCCCGCTGTAAAGCCATCGCCCGGTGCATTCGCACCATACAGGATATGCACAACAGAGATCATCAACGTAATCGGGAAGACAAACGCCGTCACGACGCGGATCATCGGTGTAGCGATACGGCTATTACGATTCATCACTTCAGCGATTTCGTTTGGCTCACCGCCCTGCTTGCGGTTGATCGTCAACAGTGCTAACAAGCCCAAAGCCGCAATAGAGAACACGCCGATTTCAACGAGTGTATCTGTCCCTCGGAAGTCCGTTAAGATGGCGGATACAACGTCCGTCACGCCGACTTCTTCATCCGCATTATCTAAGTACCACGCGGCGATGCTGTCACGGTTATCCCGGTTGACTAAAGCCACCAACGCAAAGGCGAACATCCCAACACCTGTTACTACTGCAATCCCTATGTCTCTAAACTTGGCAAAGGCATCGTTGGGGTTATTAAGTGGGCGCTTGAGTACGGCCATCGCTTCTTCACGTTGTTTACTGCTCACACGGCTAATCATGATGACTAAGACGACCGTCGCCAATGTCTCAACCAAGAACTGTACCAAAGCAACGTCCGGTGCGGGTTCTACAAGGAATACCCCACCGATGGCATAACCGAAGATTGCTAAAGCTAAGGCTGCATGGAGGTGTAACTGCACCCGTACCGAGAACCATGCTGCGATCACCGCAAGGATGAGCAACATCACATCGAGAATATCTACGAGAGTAAATTCCCCGAATTCAAATGAACTGAGATTTGTGAGGTCTTGCGCAAGGCCACCATAGAGCAAAATGCCCATGACCACACTCAATATAACGATCAAGTAGTGACGCAACTTGCCGTTCTGCGTCTTGAGGGCTTGGTCGGCAATCCATTCGATACCACTGATAATATGGTCATAAAACCACGTCGCACTAAACTTGAACTCTGGCACACGTCGCCAGGGGTTGCGCAAGGCAAACGCCACGAAACCACTCGCTAATGCCGCCATACTCAGCCAGAAGACGTTATTAAACCCAGGGAATAGCACGAGCTTAAACTCCACAGGCACAAGCGGCGTGACCAAGGGCTTCAGCAGTTGTGTCACGAACAAGCCAAGGATGACTGTACCGGCCATCAATACGATTGGCCCCACTTCTAGTGGCCGTGCCAACGCATGAAAATGAACGTCATCGTCTTTGGGTTCGCCGAAGAACACATCCCATATGAGGATATAGCCCGCTGCTGCCGTAAAGACTGCACTGATAAACACAATCGCCAATAGGATTGTGTCATCGAAGAAGGCTTCTAGCATCGTCTCTTTAGCCACGAAGCCCAAGAAGGGCGGGAAACCTGCCATAGACAGCGCCGAGACAATCACGACTGTCCCGGTGATTGGCATTTTCTTCCACAGCCCACCAAGCCTACTCACTTGGCGCGTGCCGGTTGCATGGTCAATGCTACCCACGCATAGGAACAATGCCGACTTATAGAGCGCGTGACCAAGGATGCCGACCAACGCCGCTTTGATGCCGTAGCCATCAGGCACGCCAATAAGCGCGACTAACGCACCTAGCTTCCCTGTAGTCGTAAACGCCAGCACACCTTTGAGATCGGCCTGCCGCACCGCCAGTATCGAACTGATGAACATGGTCGTCAAACCGACAGTCATCAGCATTGTTGACCAGAAATCTCCAGCGCCTAATGTGGGGTGCAAGCGTGCCAACAGGTAAACGCCCGCCTTGACCATTGTCGCAGAGTGCAGGAACGAACTCGCCGGAGTCGGTGCATCCATAGCCCCAGGTAGCCAAAAATGAAATGGAAATTGGGCGCTCTTGGTAAACGCGCCGAGCATGATAAGCAGTGACATAGGCACGTACCATTCGTGCTCGCTTAGGTCTTGCACCAAGAGTTCATTTAGCTCATACGTACCGCCGGCTGTGCCAAGCAACATCACACCGACCAGCAAGGCCAAGCCACCGCCGCCCGTCACAACAAGCGCTCGCGCCGCCCCCTTACGTGCAGATTCGTACTTATAACCTTTAAAGCCGATCAGCAAGAAGGATGTGATACTGGTAATTTCCCAGGCGATAAACATGGTAATGAGGTTGCCGGATAACACCAGCCACAGCATCGCCGCTGCGAAGAGAAGTAACAGTCGGGCAAAGCGTACACGTTCGTCTGGTTCGTCAAAGTAATAGCCTGCATACAAAAAGACGATCGTCCCGACACCGGTTACGATCAGCCCGAAGAGAAGCGAAAGGCTATCTAAATAAAAGCTAAAGCTCAAGCCATACTCAGGCACCCAGTCAAGGGTATAGACAGCCGAGCCTTGATCGACAATCACTGGTTGATAGGCAACGCCAAACAAGACGATAAACATCGCCGCCATTGCGCCACCAGTGACCCACCCAATATTGAGCGATTTAGGCAAGCCATTGATAAATGGTTTTAGCGTTCCCACTGCCAATAGCAACGGCAACCCTAAAACAAGTAGGATCGCAGACACGTAAATAGGCTCCTTATGAATTTCAAAAATGCCAAACAACACCGCCTCGGGTTGCTGTGGCAATCACCGATAATATGATGCGATTAGATAATAAACTTCGGGAAGCGCCGTTTGCCGTGTGGCTCCCGAACAAGGGCTTTTTATTAAAAAACTGTCGATTTGGAAACGGCAAGGTATTCGACAGCGTATAACCATAGAGTAACGTATCAAACGACAGCCCAGGATGCCCCCCTAAAGTTTAGGGGTTATGCCCTTTGTGATAATCCATAACTCATACTCTCACAATCCACTACTCACAAAGTATCATCCAGTGGATAACGCATTAGCATTTTTTGAACAGATTGTAAAAGTTCACCGCGTTGCTCGTAACCCTGTTCGCTGAGCGTGCTATACCCCATGTAAATACTCTTACGACAACGACGCACCAATCCCAAAATCAAGCGCCGCAGTGCATCAATACCTGTCATGACTTCGTGGTCATCCGTCCACTTTTGACCAAATGGCCAGTGCTGTGTCAGCACATAGGGGTTGGTCAATGGCTGGTAAACACGCTCTGACCAGCCTACCCCACCTACACTGAGCCAGAATTGATAGTCAACCGGGCGATTACTCAACAGATAGGTATACGCCGGGGCGATTAACACCGCTTCATCTGCTTGTGTATGCCAAGCACCCAGGTATTGATCAGCGATTAAACCTTGCGTGACCATCAACACGAATTCATGGCCGATACTCCGGTCTTCTGATGTGGTGTTGCTCGTCTCTAAAATACGGCGAAACTTTAACGCCGAGTCGATTAAATCCGCAGCAACACGCGCCGCATCACGGTTAGGCACATCATCGGATTGATGAAAGCCAAAACCCGGTTGCGATAACACCTCACCAAACAAGCGACTGAAAAAATGATCCAAGGGCAAATCGTCTTGTGTGCTGTGCGTCTCCAACCATGTACGTAAGCGTTCGTAACGCTCGCCTATGGTATACGTGATGCGCTCCTGCACACGCGCATTAAAACGCTCGAACGGCTTGAGCTTAAAGCCCGTGTTATCAACGCTGTAAGCTGTATCCGCGATAATCTGCGCCCGAACAAGGTCAATATTCGCAATAGCTTGCATTAGCATGGCTACAATATCGAATTTAGATGGTAAAAACCCCCAATTTGGATGTGCAAATTGTGAGAGAGTGAGCATACATTGTGCAGCAGGCTCCTGGCGCAAACTCCGCGAAGGCCGATGTGAACGCACAGGAACGTGGTTTGCCTCCAAGCGGTTCATCAAACTGAAGCGTAGTGAATCCGAGACATAAGGCGCGATGACAACAATTTCTTGTGCGGGCACGCCTTGCTCATGATGCAGATACGTTATCTGTGTGACCGCATCGTCAATCATCTGCGTATAATAGCGATTATCTGGCGCATCCACACCGATATTGATGATCCCCTCACGCGGATTAGTCAGAACATCAGCCGCATCAAGGCCAAGGCTGTCTGTCAGCGCCGCTCCTAACGACTCCAGTGCAGGCGGTGTTACAAACGACTCCATAAAGATCGGGAAATCATCGCAAACATCAGCAATTTGACGCATTGCACTATCTTCATCTGCGCCCAAAAAACGCCGATACGCTGCGTCTTCGTCGTAGATAACCAAGGCGCTTTCCGCTTCAGCGATAATAGCGTGCATAATACGATGCGCCGCCGGGGTGTCTTCCTCAACGTTATCGACAATAACGTGTTTTGCCCCCTGGAAGATCCATTTTTTCACGGTATCTAGCGGCCATAAACGATGGAGGAATAACTCAACTTGCAGCGAAAAATCCAGCAGATTGTGTTGCAGGCAATATGCACGGAAGGCATTGGCCGCCGCCTGGACATCATCATATGTTTGTAGCTGTTCATGACCGCCCAACCACGCCGCTTTAAGATGCTCGCCGATCTCCGTATGCTCGAAAGCATCAATCACTGCCGCTTTGTTGAGGTTATCAATCACTTGGCTGTATAAGCGGTTAGGGTCCGCCTTGACATGCTGGAAATACGCTTGACGGCTCAGTTCCGGGCCGATAACCCGTGCCATAAAATACTGCGCTGTTTCTAGTGATAAAAATGTTGGCCGCTTTTCCGGTTGAGCGAAACCGTGTTCAGCAGCCACCAACGGCCAGAATAAGTCACAGGCACGCCGCGCTAAACCGCCCAGCGTAGCCACATCGACGGGCGAACCCGGCGGCAACGCGGGATCATCCAGCAAATCAATATACGGTGCGGCTAAGGTGCGCTGTGGCAGCATAACGAAAATATCTTTTGCAGCAATGCCAGATTCAAGCAAATAGCGTAGACGTGCAACGCCCGTTGTCGTCTTGCCTGTTCCGGCTGCCCCACTCAATAAAATTTTCGTATCTGTGTCGGCATGGATAATGCGTTCTTGCGCGGCGGAAAGTTCCATTTGTGCAATCCAAACTATGATTTTATGCAATCGTTATAGCGGAAGTCCATGCACGAAGTATAAATAAAAATAATGCACAATGCTAAATGGACTTCCGCTATGAGGATATGGAAAGATCATCATTGTTTTGTTTTATGACTATGCGAAGTAAAATTATTTGAAAGATATACTTGACTCTACTGAAAGAAGGTCATTTTGCCGAAAATTTGACCCGGCTTTACACCACCTTGAACCTCTATGAACCACGTTTTTCGGGTCATATTGAGTTCTTTCAGCGGAGTCACGTATAAATTCTGTACTTATGATCGATGAAAATAAGGAGATAAAAAATCATGGAAATGGGATGGCTCGCATGGCTGATCATTGGGGCAGTTGCCGGATGGCTGGCAAGCATAGTGATGAAATCAAGTGGCAGGCAGGGGCTACTGATGGACATCGTGGTCGGTATTGTCGGTGCTTTTATCGGCGGTTTCCTGTTTAATCAGTTTGGCGCGGCAGGTGTGACTGGCTTCAATATCTGGAGCGTGTTTGTC
>DAOTTT010000373.1:0-2373 GCA_034437635.1 Anaerolineae bacterium
ATGGAGGATGGCATTGCTCATCTTTGCAAATCAACTCACCCTCTCGCTAGCTTTAGGCATTTTGCTAGCGGTTTTGGTCGGCATGACCGTCCACGAATTCGCCCATAATTACATCGGTCACCTGATGGGCGACCCCAACCCCAAACGCGAAGGACGCTTGACGCTCGACCCAAGCGTGCATATTTACTGGCCGGGCTTCTTGATGTTCGTCTTGATCGGCTTCGGCATCTTAGGCACTGCGCCGATCTCCGCTGCACGGATGCGCAACCCGCGCTGGGGCTATCTGGCAGCAGTGGCCGCCGGGCCGATCTCCAACTTGCTCATCGCCATTGTTGCCGGGATATTGTTCCGTCTCGTACCGGGATCGTTCTGGGTAGGCAACGAATTCATCTATGACATCGTCAACATGATGATTATCTTCAATATCTTGTTGTTTTTGTTCAACCTACTGCCTTTATTCCCATTGGACGGTTGGCACATCACCTACACGCTACTCCCGGCAGAACAAGCATATTGGTGGCGGGATAACGCCATGATGACGCAATATATTTTCTTCGGCCTGATCTTGATTAGCTTCATCGCCCCACCACAATTCAACATTTTAGGCATTATCATTGGCGATGTGACATTTGAAATTCGACGGCTGATTATGGGTTTTTGACATGGCCGCAGTACAACGATTTCGCCAGGGCATCCGTGCGTTAATGGCCTTTACCCAAGTGCTTGACGATAGCATCGTCCGGCACTATCTCAGCCCGGCGCAGATGGCCTTATTTGACCAAATGAGCCGGGCCGAACAACTGCACAGCATCAACGTACTCAAGCATATCTTGGCACAGGACAACCACACACCGCATGATCTCGCCGTTGCCGCCCTGTTGCACGATGTCGGCAAGATCCGCTATCCATTGGCGATTTGGCAAAAGTCATTGGGCGTGGTCGTGCGCAAATTTCTACCTGGTCGCTTTACGGCATGGAGCCAAGACGACGGCTCGACCCGGTGGAAGCGTGCGTTCGTCGTTATCACACAACATCCGGCATGGGGGGCGGCACTTGTCGCGCCAACAGGAGCCAATGAGCGTATCCTTTGGCTTATTTCTCACCATGCCGACACCCTAAAAGATTGGCAACATCATCCATATGCTGCGCTGCTCCGTCGGTTAAAATGGGCGGATGATGCGAATTAGACTTTAAGGACACACTCTATGGAAAAAGTATCCATCGCTATTTTAGGCTTAGGCCGCTTAGGGACATCCATCGGCTTGACACTCAAAGCGTATAACAAGCAAGAACGTCCATATCAATTTGAAGTCACCGGGTACGATACGGTCGCGGAGCGCGTCAAACAGGCCAAGGAGATCAACGCAATTGACACGCCCAAGCATCGCCCAGTAGAAGCCACCCGCGACAAAGCCATTGTCGTTATCACCATGCCGTATGGCGAAGTCAACACTGCATACGATATGATCGCCAATGAGCTTCGCGCCGATACGGTTATCATCGACTTCTCGACGCTCAAGCACGACGTAATGGAACAAGCCACCAAAAAGCTACCGGCTAATGTGCATCTCGTCTGCGCTGCGCCCGTGTTCAACCCTAAATATCTATTCGACGGAGTGGACGAAACCCAACGCGCCAGCGATGACCTGTTCCAAGACGGCATGTTGATGTTGATGCCTAGCGTCAAATGTGCGGAAGCAGCCATCAAGCTCGCCAACAACTTCAGCGAGATTTTAGGTGCAAAGCCGCAATTCTTTGACCCCTACGAGCATGACGCGCTCATCGCCGCGACGGAAACGCTCCCGGCATTCTTGAGCGTGACTTACTTCACCACGCTCAATGAGGGCAAAGGGTGGGATGACACCCAACGCTTAACTAATCCCGCCTTTGGCATGTTGAGCCGTTACCTCTTTGACCATCATCCCGACGACATCCTCAAAACGTGGCAGGACAACCGCCCGCACCTCGTGCGCAATGTTAACGCTTTTCTCAAAACGTTAACGACCTTGCGTAATTTGCTCCAAGAAGAGGAGGACGACGCTATCGCCGCCTTGCTAGAGGAGCAAGCCAAAGATTACGAAGCGTGGATTAACAAGCGGTATAACAATAACTGGGTCAAAGATGATCTAGCAGCAGAAACGCCCACATGGACGGAAAGCATGGGCAATATGTTCGGCAACTTACTGCGCCGTAAAAAGGATGATGACGACGATTAAACCGTCGGTTACGAAGGTGCAATCTCATTTTACAGTGAGATTACACCGCGTTTATACTTCTCTGAGAGAGCTGGCCTAAACTCCTAATATACGTTTACGTAAAGGAGTTCAACACCATGCTAAAACGACTCATATTAATCGGTATGCTAGGGCTTGC
>DAOTTT010000374.1:0-7980 GCA_034437635.1 Anaerolineae bacterium
CGTTGCGCAGGGCCAGCACCGGCAAGGATGTTAGCACCAGCATACGGTCCCATAATTAACGGAACTTCGTCAACGGTGATGAGACGCTCATAGTTTGATGCGGCTTGGTCAGGTGATGATTGATCGTCTAACACGTTGAAATCCAGCGGACGGCCAAGCAGACCACCACATTCATTCACCCAATCAACGAATAAGTCGCCCACAACGCGGTGGATATTCGCCGTCGCAGCGAACACACCCGTCAACGCAAGCGACCCACCAACGACAATCGGCTCACCCTCTGGCTCTTGGTCGGGGTTACATTCCGCACCAGGGATCGGAGATACAAGTGCATCCCCCTCTTCATCATCCTGTGCAGAAAGCATACCCGTCGGAATTAGCAGACTAACAATCAACACGAACAACAGCAATCTTTTTGACATAAGAAAATCCTTTTGGTCTTCGAACGAACAAGGGGATTATAAACCTAAGCCTATCTTAACACAAAATAAACTTTCTCCTCTTTTATTGACTCTTCGATCAAGTCATCGTGTAACCGCCATCAATGACGATGGCTTGACAATTGATGTACGATGACTCATCCGATGCCAGATAAACGGCTAAATGTGCTACTTCCTCCGGTTGGATAAACCGCCCTTTGGGGCCGGAGGACAATAACATTTTCTCGACAGCTTCCACAGGGACACCAGCGATCTTCGCGTGTTCGCTCAACGCGGCAGGCACCATATCTGTTTCTACAAACCAGGGGCATATCGCATTGACGTTGATGTTATAGGGTGCCATCTCTAAGCCAAGGCAGCGCGTTAAACCAACAACGGCGTGTTTGGACGCATTATAGGCGCTTTGATTGCGCGATCCCCATTTGCCCGCCGTCGATGCCACGTTGATGATTCTGCCCTGCTTCCGTTCCATCATGCCCGGCAATACAGCTTGTGCCATATGGAATACGCTGTACAAGTTGACGCTCACAACGTTAGAGAAGTCTTCAAAGCTATAATCAACAAAGCGAGCAGGCTTATAAACCCCGGCATTGTTGACCAAAATATCAATGTGTCCGAATGTATCATGCGCATAAGCGATCATTTTCTCGATCGCGGCACGGTCGGAGACATCACAAGCGTAGTATTCGATTTGTGTCCCATGTTCACGGAGTTCTTCTGCTGTCGTGGCGAGCGTTTCTTCATTGCGTGCATTGAGCAAGAGCTTTGCGCCTGCCTCTGCGAAAGCGATCGCGATCGCTTTGCCAATGCCCCGACTCCCCCCGGTGATAAGCGCCACTTTATTTTCAAGCCGTTTTGTCATAATTTTAAACTCCACAAATATTTTTAATCTTTGTCCATTTGAAAACGGACATAATCCGCAATCGCCAGCCCAACATGCCAAACATGCTTATATACTAAGTCGGCTACTTCTTCAGCATTTCCGGTTGCACAAGCGTCAATAATCGCCTGATGATCGTCAATTGTCCGATTAACCCCTTCCAGAACGACCACATAAGCGTTGAGGTAATGGTGCGTACTGTAACGCAAACGCAAGATCATATCGCATAAATGCCGCCGACCAGACACCGCATATAACGTCTTATGGAACGTGTTATTGATCTGCGACATACGCGCCAGATCACCTTGATGTTGGTTGAAATCTGCATTGTATTGATGCAAAAGCGCAAGGTCTTCGGGTGTCATCAGGGGCACAGCGGAGCGTGTCGCCATTTGCTCTAGGCTGGCGCGCATCTCGTAAATGTCTTCTAACTCTACGGCACTGTACTGTGTGACAAAAGTGCCTTTGTGCGCCACACTCGTGACGATGCCTTCGGCTTCCAGCGTGCGCAGCGCATCACGCACAGGCATTGTGCTGACCGCAAAACGCCCTGCCAGTTCTTCCAGCCGAAGATGACTACCGGGTGTGTATGTTCCCCGCAGGATCTCATCCCGGATTTCTTGTACCAAAGCAGTTCTTACAGTTCTATGAAAGTCAGACACAATGAATTTATTTTTTGATTTTTGATCAAACATCAAGTAGACTAACATAAGTCAGTTGATCCTGCAAAAATTCATGGAAAAACTTATGAACAAACTAATTATTACCGCTGCAATTACAGGTGCAGCAACCGTCCCTTCGCAATCAAAATACATCCCTGTTACGCCGGAAGAAATTGCTAAAGATGCCATCGCCTGTGCGAAAGCAGGCGCGGCTGTCGTGCATGTCCATGCGCGTGACCCCGAAAACGGCAAGCCAACTGGTGATCTTGACATTTTCGGTGACATCCTCCAGCGCATTAAGGCCGAGTCCGATGTGGTTGTCTGTACGACAACCGGCGGCGGCTTCAACATGACACCAGAGCAACGGGTGGCGGTTGTCCCGCGTTGGCAGCCAGAACTAGCAACGTGCAATATGGGGTCTATCAATTTTGCGCTTTATACCGCCGCACGGCACTATAAAAGCGAGGATTATAAGTACGATTGGGAAGAAGATTATTTAAAAGACTCAGAAGATGTGATCTTTCCCAATACCTTTCGTGGCATCCGTACTTATCTTAAACACATGCAGGAAGCCAACACCCGCCCAGAGTTTGAAATCTACGATGTAGGACATCTATACAATATGGCGCATCTCATCCAAACAGGCGATATTCAAACTCCGATCTGGATGCAGTTCGTCATGGGCGTTCTCGGTGGTATTGCCGGCACTGTGCAAGATCTTGTCCATATGATTAACACCGCTGATCGCTTAATTGGACGAGAGAACTATAATTGGTCTATCATCGGTGTAGGTTATCCGCAAGAATTTGAGCTTGCGACTACGGCTATGTTTATGGGTGGCAATGTGCGCGTCGGGCTAGAGGACAATATTTTCGTGCGCCGCAAGCAACTTGGCACTAATCGCCAACTTGTTGAACGCATGACGGGCATTGCCAAAGAATTTGAGCGTGAAATTGCCACACCCGATGATGTGCGTAACTTTCTCAACCTCAAAGGTCGAGATCAAGTTGCTTACTAAACTGTCATTCAATACATTACAATAGGAGCCATTTGAACATGCCTACTTTTTACGATCTCAACGTCCCGCTTGAAGACACACCTAGCGAACCCCTTGGCCTCACGATCACATACGTCGATCATCAACAATCTGCACCTATGATGGCCGGTTATCTACAAGTTGATGTTGAAGACCTGACAGATGGCCTTGGCTGGGCTGTCGAGACATTACAAGTGAACACACACAACGGCACACATGTTGATGCCCCCTGGCATTACTTCCCTACGAGTATGGGTAAACCAGCACGCACTATCGATAAAATGCCGCTTGACTGGTTTTACCGTGACGGTGTGCGGCTCGATTTCCGCAATAAAGCAAAGGGCGATGTCATCACCGTTGATGATCTCAAGCAGGCGCTTGACGACATTAACTATACGCTTAGGCCCTATGACATCGTGATGCTGTGGACGGGCACCGATAAACTATGGGGACAAGCTGAATATTTTGAAGCCGGTGCTGGGCTAACTATGGACAGTACGTTATGGCTCCTTGAGCAAGGCATCCGGGTTATTGGCACGGATTGCTGGGGTTTAGACCGTCCCTTCTGGGCTGTAGTCGAGCAATTCCAAGAAGACGGCGATAAAGAAAAAATATGGGAAGCCCATCGCGCCGGTATTAAGCAAGAATATTGCCAGATCGAAAAGCTCGCCAATCTCGACACACTGCCCGCTGCAACGGGCTTTAAGGTCGCGTGCTTCCCGGTTAAAGTCGCCAAAGCAAGCGCCGGATGGACGCGCGTCGTCGCTATTGTTGATTAGTGCTTAGCCAAGATAGCGTGGATAGGGTCTTGATCGACTTGAACGGCATTCTTGCCGTCCCTTTGTAGGAGCGCATTGCAATGCGCCCACTGCCTGAAACCCACATCTACGTTTTTCTGTGGTTCTACCGTGTTTTTCGATATAGCCGCTAAACACCAAAATCAGCGAATTGGAGATTAAGACTTGCTAGCGTTGCCCGACCTACTGCCCTTCTAAGATCGTTTTCAACTTTTTGAAGTGGCTGTCGTTTTGTAATTTGCCCGTTGCCATCAGCATCGGCGCAAAGAGCAACGCAGCACCACTTAAATCAAGCTCGGTTATCGCGGTGAGGTGTGTGCCCTCATTGGCATTTTCAGTAAAGAGGTAGGTACATTGACCGGGAAATTTGCCACTAATTGTATAGACAAAACGCCGCCCTGGTTCTAGCTCAATGACCGTGTTGGTCGCTGTGTATGGTAGCGCAAAATAACGACCCTTTGTCTTGAAGGTTGCATTAACGGTCAGCGGTCGCTCAGAAATATCTTGCACACGGCTAATAGTTGCAATCCAACGCGGCCATGTTTCAACATCAGTTACATAATCAAAAACATATTTAGGCGGATGGGCAATGTCACCTGCGGTCTTCACGCGGATATTAGCCATAGTTGTCTTTTACCACTCATGTATAGAACAACAAGTATAAGCGCGATTATAGGCCGCAAGTGACTTGAGAACAAGGGATCGCTAGTTAGCGCCCCGATGGCATTAAGCATGGATCCCCTTCTAAAAGTTGATCTAATGCCGAGCATATTTCTGGGAACATCGTATCACGCGCCTCCGGGAAGCCTTGTGACGGGAACGGAAAACCTGACTCAATGGCTTGCCCAAACATCGAGTAGTAAGGATCATCCAAATACATGGGTTGATTATAAAATTCCGCATTGGCAGAAAGCAAATAGCGTGGCGGGCTGCCTGGCGCATCTAATCCAAAGTTTGTCCAGACTTGTGTATCCACACTCGCATAATATTGGGCAAATGTCTCGGCATCTTCTGCACATTGCCCCGTGCACGATGCCGTGTTGATGGTAAAGGCATCGGTGTAGAAGATGGGGTCAATTGTTGTACCAAATGGTGCCGGCTCAATGTTTGGCACCCCTTCGCTGTTTGCTTCTAGCATATAATTTAACGACTCGGAAAAACCAATATAGGCTATAGAATCACCATTAGCAAAATCTTGCGGTGCCCCGGCTTCGCTCTTATAATGGTCGCTCAAGCACCAGTTTTCCCCCTCAAATGTACAGTCATTGAAGAGATCGCCCATGATTTGGATCGTTGTCTCGTCAGTTGGGTTAGCGAAAGCTGCGCTTAACTCCGCATTACCATATATGCCACCAAAGAATGAGGTGTAGTATGTTGGCAAGGATGTTTCCCCATAGAATTCACCAAGCAAGCCACGCAACGCCCCGCCAGGGTTCGCCGCATTGATGCGCTCGACAAGATCAGTACTATCGATTGCTTGCGTGATATCGGAGTCGTAAGCGAACAGATATAAGCTGCAAATGCGCGACGGCATCGCATATAAAGTATTCTCAATCGTCGCTGCTTTGATGGGTAAAGCCAAGATATTCTCTAAATCATAATCAGTAATAGGACTCACCCACCCCTGCTCGACCACATAACCCAGCATCATAAGGTCAATTTCAATCGCGTCCAGGCCATCAACTGTGTATAGAGATTCTAGCGTCGCTAAATCATATGTGTTAACGGATACATCCATTTCCAAAATTAGATCAATATCCGGGTTTAGTGCCTCAAATTCCTCTTCTATGCGTTGTTTATAGGCCGCAAAGTTATCATTATTCGAGTCAGGAATATACGGGTAAAGCATAATATTGAGCGTGCGTTGAGTATCTGCTGTTTCCATCAATGCTATTTCCTCATCAGGTGCTCTAGCTGTATCTAGCCCGACAAAGACAAAAATCATGATAGCCGCTACAATCGCTAATAAAACAAGCATCTGCCGCATGAATATATCTCCTTATGTATACACCTGTAGAGTATACGCTATATGTTTGCAAAGTGAGCATAATTAGTAGATTTTCAGATGTTCCAATGATAGTTATTGCTGCGAACGCGGATCCACCGCATCACGTAGACCGTCACCGATAAAGTTAATGCTCAAAACAGTCAACAAAATGAGCAAACCAGGGTATACCCACAACCAGGGCGCATTTTCGATCTGATCGCGCGATGAATTGAGAATTGAACCCCATGTTGCTGTTGGTTCTTGTACGCCTAACCCCAAAAAGCTGATATAAGCCTCTGCCAAGATCGCATTCGCCACACCTAATGTCCCGGCCACGATCACAGGGGCTAAAATATTCGGCAAGACATGACGAAGCACAATCCTAAAGTCATTCGCCCCGACAGCCCGCGCTGCCAGCACATATTCCTGTTCTTTGATAGTCAACACCGTTGAGCGCACAATCCGCGAGAGATACATCCAACTCGTCGCGCCGATAATACCGACGATAATCACCACACTGCCATCTAATGTGCGGCCTAATAAGTTAATCGGTTCAATTTTACCTTGGAGCAAATTCGCCAGCAGAAGCAAAATGAGCAATTGCGGGATGCTTAAAAAGGCTTCTGTCACGCGCATGAGTGCGCCATCAACCAAGCCGCCAAAATAACCAGACAAAATGCCCACAAGCACGCCTAATGTGACCGAAACAACCATCGCAAAAATACCGATAAGCAACGAAATTTGCCCACCGTAAATCGTCCGCGCCATCACATCGCGCCCAATGCGATCTGTGCCCATCAAATGGTCGGATGATGGCGCATTTAAGGCGATTGATGTGTTGTTATTGATTGAGTCGAATTCTGAAAAAAAGATGGTGCCTGCTATGACATACAATGCGATAAAAGCCAGTAGCAACAAGCCACTCACCGCCATGCGATGACGCAGAAAGCGCCTAAGCATCCGTCGTTGCATCGTATCCGCCGGGGGTTCTTGCAATACCAGTGCATCATTAAGTGCCATTATTCAATATCCTCAACTATAGCGGATGCGGGGATCGAGCAACGTGTAAACCAAATCGGTCAACAATTGGAAGACAACCACCGCCGCTGAAATGAGCATCAACACAGCCATCAACACCGGGAAGTCCGATCGACTCAGGTGATAGATGAATAAATCACCCATACCCGGCCATGCGAAGATTGTTTCCGTGACGACTGCCCCACCGATGAGTAACGGCAGATCCAAACCAACCAGCGTGACAAGCGGCAGAGAAGCATTTTTAAACGCATGGAGGAACAACACGCGCCGCTCATGCAATCCTTTAGAACGCGCTGTACGAATATAATCTGATTGTATGACTTCCAACATGGTCGAACGAATATAACGGCTATAACCGGCGATACTCAACAAGGAGATGCTCAACACGGGCAAGATCATATGGCGTGCGACCTCTAGCGGTTGTGGGCCAACCTCCGGGTCAAACATGCCGCTCGTGGGCAAGCTCGGCAACCCCCACTGCTTAAACTGGATGGCGAATATATACATCAGCAAATACGCCATCAAAAAGATAGGGATCGAATAATTGATATAACTGAATAGCGTCAGGAAGTTGTCCAAAAAACTATACTGCCTAACCGCAGATATAATGCCTATCGCCAACGAGACGACAACAATAAGCACTTGTGCGGAGAGCATGAGAATCAACGTCGGGCCGAGCGCATCGCCTATTGTCTCTGTAACTGGACGGCGCGTCACATAGCTCGTGCCGAAGTCCCCGCGCAAAACGCCCTCACGCGGGCCATAACGTGGCGTGCCGTCTTCGTTTTCGCCCACTTGCACCCAGTCGTTGCCGACAAGCCAATAGATATATTGAATAGGGATAGGTTGATCTAAACCCATCGTTCGCATAAGCCGTTCGCGATCTTCTGCGCGTGGGGGTTGTCGCCCGCCCATTGTTGCCAACGGATCGCCGCTGAGTTGCATCATCACAAAAAGCACCATGCTGATGATAAATAGAAGCGGTATCGCTTGGAGCAACCGACGAATAATATATGTTGTCATAAGCGTTGAACTCTAATGAGGTTAGCGTCGTTCGGATGAAAAGGAGAGGGGCACCGCAGCGCCCCCCTTTACTGAAAATACGCTTTATTCAGCGAGATCCCATTCTTGCACGTTCCA
>DAOTTT010000375.1:0-6417 GCA_034437635.1 Anaerolineae bacterium
ACAAGCCCCAGTGTACACGAATACGGCTGCCGGGAATGGCCGCTTGAGCTTGCCGTTAGCACTTGCTCGGCTTAAATCAACTGATAAATTCGCAGTCGTTAAGTTAGGGACAACCGAACTTGGCGAGATGGCCGCTATGGTGCAGGCCGTTCAACCTGAAGTGGCTGTTGTCACGCATATCGGCGAATATTATTCTTATCACTTTGAATCTGCGGATGAAGTGGCGTATGAGATGCGCTTTTTAACGGATTATCTGCCGCCGAGTGGCTTGGCGGTGCTCAATTATGACGATGACCAAGTGCGTCAGTTAGATAGCGCGACACGGGCGACGGTCAAAACGGTAGGCATTACCAGCTTTGGCGCAGACATTATCGGTTATAACGTGACGACAGACGCGGAAAAAACCATCTTTGATGTCCGTGCCGGGAGCGAACGTTACATCGGGCAACAGGTCCATTTATTCGGCAAATATCATCTCTATGGGGTGCTGTCGGCTCTGTGTATCGGTGAGCATTACGGTATCAACATGGATGATGCGCTGGGAGCGATCAACGGTATGCCGCCGCTACCAGGGCGTTTGAACCGTCTACAAGGGATCGGCTCATCATTTTTGGTCGATGACTCGTATAGTGCCAATTTACGCTCGACTTTAGGCGTGTTGGATTGGGTGCGGGCAGTCAAGCAAGACGATCAGCGTGTGTTTTTCATCTTTGGTGATATGGATCACTTGGGTATGAATAGCATCTTGGCACATCGCATCATCGGCGAAAATGTGGCGACTGTGGCCGATGTTTTGGTGACGTGCGGCACGTCAGCCTCTGTGACGGCGCGTGCGGCGCTCGATCATGGCATGAGCAAGCAGCGTGTCCACACGACGTATACGCCTAATGACGCTGCACACATCATGTTAGATAAATATATGTTGACAGATAAAGATATTGTCATCATCAAAGGTGGCTCGCAAGCGCGTATGGAAGCGGTGACGGCGGTGCTGCTGGCGGACTCCAATGACCGTGAAAAACTCGTCCGCCAAGATATCATCTGGGATAAGATGATGGTCGCGCACCCCTCGCGCTTAACTTGGGTGGAAATTGACTACGATGCTATTGCCAATAACGTACAACGGCTCCGGCTTAAGCTGGATGCGGATGTGACTTTATTGGCCGTTGTCAAAGCGGATGCTTATGGTCATGGTGCCGTGACGACCGCCCGGACAGCGTTACTCAATGGTGCGTCTTATCTAGGCGTGTCGTCGGTACAAGAATCGGTTATCTTGCGGGATGCCGGGATTGATGCACCGATACTTGTGATGAACTACACACCGCCGTATATGGTGCGGCAGGCGATTCGTGGAGAGGCAACTTTGACCGTCTACGATTTAGAGACGGCGCGGGTGTACGATCGAATTGCACGCGAAGTCGGGACTGCGCTCAAGGTTCACATTAAAGTGGATACAGGCATGGGGCGTTTGGGGACTTTGCCAACCGATATGATGCAGTTATTCCGCTATATGTTGAACATGCAAAACCTGGATATTGAAGGCATTTATACGCATTTCTCCTGTGCCGATACGGATGCAGATTACACGCGCAAGCAGACCGAGAAGTTCCGCGAAGTCGTGCGTCCCATCCAAGCGACGACGGGCTTTAAGTTTAAATATATACATGCGTGTAACAGTGCCGGGATTTTAGCGCACAAAGATGCACATTTTTCGATGGTACGGCCTGGCCTAACAATTTACGGGATGCATCCATCGGAGCAGGTCGCTTTGCCTGCTGGTTTTCGCCCGGCGATGACATGGAAGACGATGGTGGCGCAGGTGAAGACGCTCCCGCCAGGGCATCCGGTGGGGTATGGTAATACATATATCACCCAAGAGCGCGAGACAATCGCGATCTTGCCAGTGGGGTATGGGGATGGCTTCCGCCGTGCGCCGGAAAACTGGGGCGAAGTGCTGATTCATGGTCGTCGTGCGCCGTTAGTTGGCCGCGTGTCGATGGAGAAAACCGCCATTAACATCACTGATATTCCAGATGTGGCAGTGGGTGATGAGGTCGTCTTGCTCGGCAGCCAAGGTAATGAGACGATTACCGCCGAGCAAGTCGCCGCGCAGATTGGCACGATTAACTACGAAGTGACGTGCAGCGCCTTAGCGCGGGTACCACGTCGCTAGAATAAATCGCGCAGATCGCTTTCTATGGCCTGTGGTGATGTGGTGAAAGAGTAGATGCGGATCAACTCACCATCTGGGCTGATTAAAAAGCGTGATGCCGTGTGATCGACGAGATAACCTGCTTGCGAGCCGGTGTTCTCGCGAAAATCCCAGAATAGGCCGTATTCGTCCGCGATTTGCTCAAGCTCGGTGTGTTCACCGCTGAGGCCGATAAATTCGGGGTCATAGCGTTGGATGTAACGATCTAAAAATTCCGGTGTGTCGCGGTCAGGGTCTACACTGATGAACATAAATGTGACGTTATTTGCGTCTTCGCCTAGGTTGCGCTTGATCTGCCGAAACTCTAATAAGTTGGCCGGGCAAACGTCCGGGCAGTGGGTATAACCGAACGTCAGCAGCACGTATTGCCCGCGTAAATCGCTGAGACTGAGTGGGTCGCCGTTGTTCGCCGGGAACGTGAAATCGGTGAGGGCTTGCGGTGGGGCAATGCGGTTGATGCCCTCTGTTGGTGGCGGTAGGGGGGCGGCATTGGTATTCACAGCGGCAACTTCCGGTATATCATCTGTCGTTTCATCAGTTTCTAGTGCCGTCAGCAAGAGGTAGATTCCGGTAGCCAGCACGACAAACGCCACACCAAAAGCTGCCCAGGTTAAAAATTTATTGCTCGAAGATAGATTATCCATATAGTTTCCTTTAAACACATCGTAAACAGTGAGGAGATAGTCTTGACCTGAGAAGGTTGTAAGGTCTATTTCAAGTTTTAAAAGACCAAAAACTAATCGAAAATTACTCGTCTCGTGAATATTTTAACAAAACCGTATTAGAAAGATCAATAACCGTTGTGTTGACCTTGGACTTGATTAAGCAAAAAGCCTACGAACTCGGCTTTAACATCGCCGGTGTGATCCCGGCGCAGCCTGCACCGACACTAGACGCTTACTTCCAATGGGTGGAGGCAGGCTATCATGCCAAAATGGGTTATATGGCGCGGCCAGATCGCCAAGAGCGCCGTGCTGACTTAAACGTGATTTTGCCCGGCGTGCGCTCCATGATTCTCGTTGGGATGGATTACCGCGTGCATAGTATGCCGGATACGCTTTTACAGGATCCTTCGCGGGGGCGGATTGCGTCGTATGCGTGGAATCTGGATTATCATGATGTGATGACCCCACGCTTAGAGCAATTCGCTGATTGGCTACGAGCGCAATCAGGCGCGATGACGCACCGCGTTTATGTGGATACGGGCGCAATCCTGGAACGTGCCCACGCACAGCAGGCCGGGATGGGCTTCATCGGCAAGAATACGATGCTCATTCATCCGCGCCGGGGCAGTTACTTCTTCCTCGGTGAAATCCTCACTGATATTGAATTTAATGACTACGATCAACCCGGCGCAGAGACACGCTGTGGGACGTGTATGCGCTGTTTGGTGGCTTGCCCGACGGATGCCTTCCCGCAGCCCTATGTGCTGGATGCGGGGCGCTGCATTAGCTATCTAACGATTGAAAATAAAGATATTATAGATCGTGATTTACGCTCATTGATGGGTAATTGGGTCTATGGCTGTGATGTGTGCCAAGATGTTTGCCCCTGGCAGCGGTTTACATTGCCCACACAAGAAACTGCCTATCAACCGCGTAATGTCGAGGCTGCTGCGCCGCCTTTGCTTGATTTGCTGGCATTGGATACGGTGGCGTTCAAAGCGCGTTATGCGGAGTCGCCCATTTTGCGGATCAAGCGGGCGCGGTTGGTGCGCAATGCGTGTGTCGCTGCGGGCAACTGGGGCGATGCTGCGGCGGTGCCCCAACTGAAAACGTTGCTTCAGGATGAAGCGTCGTTGGTACGTGGACATGCGGCCTGGGCGCTGATGCAAATTGACGCGCAGCATTACGGTTTGATTCACGATCGGCTCCAGGCAGACCCAGAGCCGATGGTACAAGACGAATTACGAGCGCTTGCGCCTCATTAGGCTTTGCCGCGTGCTTTGAGTGCTTTCTTCTGCTCACGCTTGGCTTCTTTGACAGCCTTTTGTAAGGCTTTGACCTGCTTTTTGTAGCGGTCGGCGGTGCGGCGTTCGCCCAAGCTGGTATATGAGGCGGCGATGTTGGTCAGCGTGACGGCTAAACCGGCTTTGTCGTCCAAGTCCTCTAAGATGTCCAGCGAGGCTTCAAAGTATTCCAGAGCTTCGCGTTTTTTGCCCTGTGCGGCGTAGATGCCACCGATGTTATCGAGCGTGGTCGCTTCGCCTTTGCGATCTTCTGCGGCGCGACGACTGTCTAGCGCCTGCTGGAAATATTCGAGGGCTTGTTCATGGTCGCCTTGCGCATCGTAAATTTTGCCCAGGTTATTGAGCGTCGTCCCTTCCCCGGATGCGTCTTCGAGTTTGCGATAGAGCGTCAGGGCTTGCTCGTAGTGGGCTAAGGCTTTGTCATGTTCGCCCATGTCGGAAAAAGCCTTGCCAATGTTGTTGATTGTCAAGGCTTCTTTTTCTTTGTCGCCAAGCTCCCGGTGCATTTCCAGGGCTTGCTCGTAAAAGGGTAGTGCGTCTTTGATGCTGCCGGAACGGGCGGTGAGAATACCGATGAAGCCGGTTAACTCCGCTAAAGCGGCGGTGTCTTTTTGTTCACGGCGGATCTGCACCGCTTGCTCAAAATGCTCCAATGCGTCTTTGGCTTTGCCGAGTTCGGCCAGGGCTTCGCCAATCCCTTGCAGGGCGGCGGCTTGATCTGGTGGCGTTTGGGCATCGGCCAAGGCCGCGTCAAAATGTGTGAGCGCGTCCAGGGCATCCCCGGCTTCTAGGCTGGTTCTCCCGTCGTCCAGACGTGTCATACTGTCTTAGTCCTTTGGTTGTTGATAGAGTTCTACCATGACCCCGCCGGTGCTCTTGGGATGGGTGAACGCATACAGCGTCCCATCGTGGCGGGTGCGCGGCTTCTCGTTGATGAGTTCAAAGCCTTTTTGTGTCAGTTCTTGCATGACGGCTTCAATGTCATCGACTTCGATGCAGACATGATGCTGCCCGGCACCGCGTTTTGCCATGTATTTAGCAATACCACTGTCTTCAGTGGTCGGCGAGATCAACTCGATTGTACTCTGTTCCCCGGCATTGATAAAGACGATTTCAACTTCTTCATCGTCGTTGCGTTCTTCCATTTGTACGGCCATCCCCAGGCCATCCCGCCAGAACTTGAGGGCGGCTTGCATATCCTGTGTGACGATCCCGACATGGTTGAGTAGACGCTTGCTCATACGTAATAATCCTTTGCTTATTGCTTCATTTTGCGATTATTATAGCGGCTGTTGATGCTTTGGTTAACTTATCTTTATCATGGTTTGATGGTGCTTTTATACCCCTCTGGTGCCGTGTTACAATACGTTTCATCTATAAAGTTTACTTGTGGAGATTTATTAAAATGGTTGTCGCAGAAAGACCCGATACCCCGTTAACTGTATCCATTACTGACGAACACGAAGACTTACTGCAAGCTGTCCGCAATTTTGCCAAAAAAGAAATCGTACCCATCGCTGCTAAATTTGATGAAAGCGGTGAATTCCCGCTGGATACCATCAAGAAGATGGGCGAAATGGGCCTAATGGGCATCGAAGTGCCGGAAGAATACGGCGGCGTGGGTATGGATACGCTCGCCTATGTGCTGACGATGGTTGAAATAGCTAAGGCGGATGTCAGCCATAGTACCATTATGAGCGTCAATAATTCGCTTTACTGTCACGGGATTTTAAAATTCGGCACGGAAGAACAAAAGCAGAAGTATGTTGCTCCGGTTGCTGCTGGCGAAAAGATCGGCGCGTACAGCCTCACAGAGCCAATGTCCGGCAGTGATGCGGCGACGATGGCGAGCCGGGCCGTGCTCAACGAAGCTGGGACGCACTACATCATCAACGGCACCAAAAGCTGGGTGACCAGCGGCCCGGTAGCCGATCACCTGGTGCTGTTCACCATGACTGACCCGGACAAGGGCAATAAGGGCATCACCGCTTTCTTGATCGACGCGGATAAGCCCGGTTTTGTACGCGGCAAAAAGGAACCCAAACTCGGCATCCGTGCGAGTGCAACCAGCGAAATTCGCTTTGAAGACTATGAATGCCCGGTGGAAAACATTCTCGGTAATGTCGGCGATGGCTTTAAGATCGCCATGACCGTTTTGGACGCTGGCCGTATCGGGATCGCAGCGCAGGCACTCGGTGTGGCGGAAGCCGCCTATGAAGCCTCGCTTGATTACGCT
>DAOTTT010000376.1:0-6455 GCA_034437635.1 Anaerolineae bacterium
AAGGGGCGCTGCAAGTGGCGGCGGGCTATGGGCTGGAAGATTACCTGATCCACAGTTACGGCCTGCGTCACCTGAACCCGGACACAGGCGAACATGACTATGACGAGATTATCCCGATGGGCAGCCGTTACCCGACCGAAAGCCCGGTTGAAGTGGTGATCGGCGCAGCCCACGAAAACCAGACCGAACTGGAATTCGTCATCGGCGAGATTGATACGGACTCTGTATCAATGGTTGAGGTGAAATATGAGGACGGGCAAGCGGTGTTCGTCGCCCAAGCCGCCGACAGCGAACAGCAGATTATCCCGTTAAACGAAGCAGAGGTGATCCGTTCACTCGCCACACTCGACCCGCCGGGGCAACCGGGGCAAGATCGCATAAAAGCAGAATTTTCAATTGACGATCGGCGGCAGTTGCGCGTCACCGTGACCGACATGATGACCAACAAAAAGTTGGTCGAAGATGTGGCACTCGCCACGCTACGCTAGACTTGAGGGGACATCATTATGAGCCAGATTACCGGACGTGAACCACGCCTTGCCAGTGGCTATGTGAAAAAGGGCGAGCGGCGCTTATCCTTGCGGCGCTTTGCTACCATGCTCAATATGCTGCCACCGGATGCTGTGTCTTTAGATGCGCTGGCGGCGGCCGTCTATAACGAAGAATTTTTTGTGCGCTTTAACGCCGCTAAGATGCTTTCCCGGCGCGGGGATCGTGATGCGCGTAAGATTATCGAGCAGGCGCTAAAAGAGGGCGAATCGCCCACTCGCGCTAGTGTCGCCCGGCATCTTTACGGCTTCTCGTGGTTTACCGCAGAGCCGATGATCCGCACGGCGCTTAAAGATGCGGATTATCGCGTGCGCGAAGCGACGATTTATGCTTTGTGCGACTTACGCGAATACAACGCTTATCAACTCATGGTGGAAGTCCTCAAAAATGAGGATGACCGGGTGCGCGAAGCCGCGACATTCGGCCTGCGTGATAACCAAGACTCCGCCGCTGTGCCTGTCTTGGAGGTCTGCTTAGAGGCCAAAGACCCCGATGTCCGCATCAAGGCGCTGGAAGTGCTCGGCCAAAATGACACGCCGGAAGCCAAACCCGTTGTGCGTAATGCCATGAACGACCCCGAACCGGATGTGAAGTACGCGGCTGTCCTCAGCCTGCTAGAACTCAGCGGTGAGGAGTGGCTACAGGAGCTTTCCGGCATCATTGGGCGCACCAGCGGCGTGACCTTGCAGATGGTACTGCGCGGCTTCTTCCATGCGACTAACTACTTGAAGATCAACGTCGCCAAGAGCAAAGCGGCGGATCTGATGATCGACGCATTGGAAACAGCCTTGCTTGATGAGATGCCGGAAGTCCGCGAGGCGGTCATCTGGCCGCTGGCGTGGATGGAGCATGAGCGTACACCGATCATCTTGCGCAAGACGTGGAACATCGAGCAGAACAGCCAGGTGAAAGCGGAGATCGTGCGCATTTCCACCAGTTTGATGTCCGAATTGACATCGGCTAATGAGGAGTCGAAGAAAGTGGCGGACGACATCTTGGCGCAAGCCCTGGCGAGCGATGATGAGGCGGTCAAGGCGGCGGCACAGGCCGCACAGGAAAACCGAGACCGGGCGACCGCTGCCGGGCTATAACGCATCCTGTAAAGTCGGCTTGTTTGCAGCTATAGTGATCTTAATCGCTGGCAAGCTGAGAGCCGAGAACGCATGAAAATCCGCGTGACCCAACCGCAAGATGCGCAAGCCCTGTATGAGGTCATGGCTACCAGCTTTGATGCCGATCAGCTTGATGCACGCTCAATCGTGGATCCTCTACTCACGCCGGCGGCCATTCGCGCGGTGATTGCGACAACGCCAATGGAAAACTTTGCCCTGCTATTGTTGGATGCGGCAATAGTAGGGTATACACACGTCAACTGGTGGGAAGAAGCCGACGGGACGTTCGTCTTTAACCATCGGGGGCGGGTGCATCCGGCGTACCGGGGGCGCGGCGCGGGGCAAATGCTGCTCAACTGGGCACAACAACGCTGCTTGGCCTTAGCGCATCGGCATTGCAACACAGGCCGCGCCGTCTATGCAACATGGGTGGCTGCGACGGAAAGCGCCGCTGTGCGGTTGCTTGAGCGTGCCGGGTATACTGTGGCGTTTACGTATGTTGAAATGTGCCACCGTGCGCCCGCGCCTGCGATGCGGACTTTACCTACCGGCTTACACATTATCCCCATGACATCCGATCATCATCTTGCTATCTGGAAGGCGATGCTGGCCGCGTATCCGGCATATGTGCCGGGGCAAGCGGTGCGCACCGCCGACGACTTCGACGCTTTTCTGCTGGAAGCACAGCAGGATAACGGCTTATGGCAAACGGCGTGGAACGGCACCCCCGGCGCGGGCGGGGATGTCGCCGGGACGCTATGGGCGCGGGTGCGCGATGACGGCATGGGGTACATTCACCAGATCGCCGTCCCGCCGACTTACCAGCGGCAAGGGGTGGCCGCCGCGCTGATAACGCGCTTGCTCAACGTCATCGACGCGCCACAAACCCGCGCCCAGATCCCCCAAGCAGAAATGCCGCTCTTTGCGCAAAATGGCTTTAAGGCCGCGCAGACCTTCACCTATTATCGTAAGCTCATCGACTTCGCCAACGTCTAATGAGGCGATATGGACCCATGAGGAAAACACAATGAATTGGATTTTTTTACTCTTTGCTTTGTTTGCGCCAGTGGCCCAAGCGCCGCTTACGCTCGATCATGGTGGGATCGTCACCGCCGCCCAATGGAACGCCGACGAGACGCAAATCCTCACCGCAGGCGATGACGGCACGATCCGCATATGGGATGCGACAACGGGCGCTGTGCTGCGGACGATTGACGCGGGGGGGGCGGTTGTTGGCGCAGCCTGGAACGCCGACAGCACGCAAATTTTAGGCTGGACGGATAACGGCGTGGTCAGCGTGTGGGATGCAGCGGGCGCAATCCTTTACACGATGCAGGATGCACAAGCTATGTCTATCAATGGCGCACGCTGGAACGCCGACGAGACGCAAATTTTAGCCTGGGGCGACTCCGGCAGCGCCTATGTCATCATGCCGGACCCCGGCGAAGCGGTGGATTTGCCGCACGAAACCGCCGTCTTAGACGCGGAATGGTCGGGCGACGACCAGCGGATCATCACGGTAGAACGCTCCGGCTTGGCGCATGTCTTCGCGGTGGATGACGGCACAGAATTGTATGCCATGCGCTTTGACAACGAGATTTTAGGGCTAGACTGGGGCGCGGCTGAGGATACGTTACTCACCTGGGGCGGGCGTGGCGCGGCGGTCATATGGCAGGTGACGGAGAGCCGCCAACGCTTGGTTGAGCGGTCGCTCGACCACAGCCGGACGTTTGTCGTCGGCGCGGCGTGGAACAGTGACGAAACCGCCGTGCTCAGTTGGGGCGCGGATGAAACCGTGCGCCTATGGGATGCCGATACGGGTGATCTATTGTTTACAGGGATGCACATCGACTGGGTGACGGGGGCGACCTCCAACGCGGATGAGACGCGCATTTTAAGCTGGTCGTTTAACGAGCTAAAACTCTGGGATGTGACGACGACGACCGCGCAGACCTTCACCCATGATAACTTGGTGAGTGGCGCGGTCTTCAACGCGGATGAGACGCGCATTTTAAGCTGGTCGTGGGATGGCACAGCGCGGGTGTGGCCGTTGAACTGAGCAGAAAACGTAACTACTCAGGTATACTCTGATGTGCATACTGCCCTGGTTCAAAACCGGGGGGTAGCACAGTGCAGCGCATGTATGCGCCGCCCGTAAACGGGCTGTATAAAATTGATCTTTTGCGCTGACTAGCCCGTTTACGAGCTTCCTAGCGTTTAATGTAGCCATCGGCTTTGAGCCGATGCGGGATATACTGAAATTACACTTTGACCGCTTCAAGGGCTTCCATTAGGGCGTGGAACTCAGGAATGGTCAATTGTTGCTTGGCATCGCTCATGGCGACGGGCGGGTTCGGGTGGACTTCCACCATCAGGCCATCCGCGCCGACGGCCTTGGCCGCCTTCGCTAACGGGATCGCCAGATCACGCCGCCCGGCGGAGTGCGAAATATCCACGATAACGGGCAGATGTGTTTCCATCTTCAGCAGCGGCACCGCGCTGATGTCCAACGTGTTGCGCGTCCATGTCTCGAAGGTGCGCACGCCGCGTTCCATCAAAATAACGTTGGGGTTGCCGCTGGATACGATGTACTCTGCCGCGTAGATCAATTCCTTGAGGTTCGCGCCGAAGCTCCGCTTGAGGATGACCGGCTGGCGTACTTTACCGAGTGCCCGCAGTAGGTAGCTGTTCTGCATGTTCCGCGCACCGACCCAAAAAATATCGACATAATCCGACATCATCGGTACTAATGACGGGTCCAGCACTTCGCTGGTTACGGACATTTGGTATTTGTTGGCGACTTGCCGCGCAATCTGGAGGCCGGGTTCGCCCAAGCCCTGGAAGTCATAAGGCGAGGTACGCGGTTTAAACGCCATCCCGCGCATAATGCGGATGCCGCGTTCGGCTAAGGCCGCGCCCACTTCGTCGATCTGCTCCAGGCTTTCCACCGCGCAAGACCCGGCGATCACTTGGAATTCGCCGTTGCCGATCTGGGTGCCATCCGCCAGGGTGATAACGGTCTTTTCGTCCGGGCTTTTGCGCTGTACCATAATTTTCTGGCGAGCTTCGCTTTCTTCCAGCGCCAGGCTTGCGCGGAAGATTTCTTTAAACAGCGATTTGATCGTCTCATTGCTAAAGGGGCCGTTATTCGCCTTTTCAAGCTCTTGGAGCATGGCACTTTCACGCGCCGGGTCGTAGAAGGTCGTCCCTAGGGCTTGCTGCGTCTTGCCGATCCCTGAAGCGATCGTCGCTCGTTGGTTGAGCAGTTCCAAGATTTGCAGGTTGATGGTGTCGATCTGATCGCGTAGGTCGTTAAGTTGGTTTTCGGCCATTGTTATCCTCTTAGGTTGCGTTTAATCTGCGCGTTATTGTACACGAGGCAGGGCGAACTTACCTTCGGCAATCTGCCCGAACCTAATGGGGCAAGTCGCTGGGTTATTCGTTATACTGTAATTATAGATACGCTGAATAGCAGGGCGTTGATCATGATTGTCATCATTATTATCTTCATTGTAGCTGTTGTATATTGGTTAGGCGTGCGTCCGCTATGGCTAACGTTCAGTGCGCACACGCAAGAGGGGCTTATGCTCGTTGATTGGCAAAGGCGCATCCGTTGGACGAATGCCGCGACTAAAAAAATGATCCCGGATGATGCAATACGCAAGATGCTTTTCTCCGACGGGGTAGATTGTGCTCAGATACGCCGTTTTAACGTGGGGGATCGCGTGATAGCGATGGGCTGTGCTGGGTGGCGTTGGGTCACGCTTATCCTGTTGTCGGATGTCACGGCTTTGGTCAACACAGAACATGAGCTATACACCGCACAAACCCGTTACGATCAAGTCATGAACACTATGTCGGAAGGCGTGGTCTTACAAACGGCAGATGGCACAATCCAAGCATGTAATCCTGCCGCAGAGCGTATCCTTGGCCTCTCCGCAGATCAGATGATGGGCTTAAAATCGATTGATCCACAATGGCGAGCCATACATGAAGATTTTTCGCCATTCCCCGGCGAGACACACCCGGCGATGGTCACGTTAGCTACTGGCCAACCACAGTATGATGTGATTATGGGCGTGTACAAACCGGATGATACGCTGACGTGGATCAATGTTAACTCGCGTCCGCTGACACGCCCTGATGATGAAAAGCCTTACGCCGTCTTAGCGACATTTATCGACATAACCGCTAAGCGGGAAGCATCCATGCGGGCGTTTGAATCGGCTTTAGAGCGTGAACGTTTAGTTTTATTGACGGACTTCATCCGCGATGCCGTGCATGAGTTCCGCACACCCTTAGCGACCATCAATTCCAGCGCCTATTTGATGACGCATACGACGGATACAGCACAAAAGGCCGAGAAGCTCACCATCATTAACGATCAAGTCATTAGGTTGACTAAACTCATCGAAAAGTTGGTCAAGATGGCGCAGCTTGATAACATCACAATTGATTTTAAGCCCATTGACCTCCGTGCTCTGCTGTTAGACGTACACGTTAACGCTGTGACCTATGCACGAGTGACGATCACTATGCCCGACGACATGCCGATGATCTTAGGTGATAAGGTCTTATTGCGCGAAGTGCTGCTGTCATTGTTGGATAACGCCGAACGCTTCAGCCCATCGGATAGCCCGATTAGTGTGGATGTGACCCTTACCGATCATCATGTTACGTTGGCAGTGCGCGATCAAGGTGTCGGCATAGCAGAGGACAAGCTAGACGAAATTTTTAAAATCTTCTGGCGCGGAGATCGTGCGCATACCACACCAGGCATGGGCTTGGGCTTGC
>DAOTTT010000377.1:0-3428 GCA_034437635.1 Anaerolineae bacterium
ACGCGCACACCCCGCCCGACGGATACGCCCGACCCAACGACAACGAACACACCCCGCCCCACAGATACGCCCAATCCAACCGCGACGAACACGCCCCGCCCGACGGATACACCCGACCCAACAACGACGAACACGCCCCGCCCCACACGAACACCCGTGCCGACGCTATTGAGCTTGCAGGATGCACAGCGCACGCTCGCTGCCCGGCAGACGGCCAACGCACCGACCAATACCCCCACGCCGGATTTGACGGCGATTGCGGATGCCGTATTCGCCACGCAGACCGCTTTCCAGCAAACGGCGACGGCGGAAGCGGCCAGTCCTACGCCTGATCTGGCTGACATCCAGCGCACGGAAACGGCGATTGCCCTAGTGCTAACGCCACAACCGACGATCAACACAACCCCGACGATTATCACGGCCACACCCGGCGCGGACTTCACCGCGACCCCGTTACCCGATGACTTGGGGATTATCCCCCCGGCGGTTGTGGATGAAACGATAGAGGATTTCGCCTCCGCCACGCCAGAAAGCACAGCGACAATCGCCTTCCCGACTGCGCCGCCTGTACTGCCACCGCCGACAGTCGGCATTGATTGGCAACAGCAGATCGCCGCGCAGCAAGCGGGCAACCCAGCGGCGGTGAGTGTGCGCGATTACACAATCGGCGCGGTGGTGCCGGTACCCGGTGCGGCAGTCGGCGTGAGCATCGGCGGTGGAGGAATTTTGCCGTTGTTGATCGCGCAGAACCCAGTAACGGGCGCTATTGCGCGGACATCGCAGACGGGCGCGTTATACGTCAATGAGGCCGTGCCGCCGGAGCCGTTTTCGCCTTATGTGGGCAGCGTTAGCTCACCAGCGGAAAACGATTATTTTGTGAGCGCCGTTGCATGGTCGGGCGATGGGCAGTATCTCGCGTTTGTCGTGGATGGCGGCCTGGGCGGGCACCCTGACCCGACCGCTGAGGATGGCGTGCATATCTTCAACCCGGTGACGGGTGAGTACCGTCAGATTATCGTTGATTGTCCCTACGAAGGGCATCAGGGCTGCTTACTCGGTGGTGGGCGCGATTACCTGGGCAAGACGACCGAATTACATTGGTCACCGGGTGGAACAAGACTCATTGCGCGGCAACGTCTGAATGCGGAATGGGCACAAGAACGCGACGTAGGGCGCTTGCTCATCACGCCAGCGGATCAAAACAGCACGCGCCAGCCGTTGACTTTGGCTTATGATTACGGCACATGGACAATCGACGGTCGCCGGGTGGTCGTCAGTGGGCAAAGCCCACAAAACGGCGTGATTATTGGCACGGTCAACCCGGACGGCAGCGACCTCAACGTGATTTTAGATGGCTCATCGCGTGGATTGTGGATGCAGCACGCGGCACAGCGGCGAGATGGGAGCTTTGTGGCGCTGGGTCGTCCTGTCGCGGAGCAAGCCGTGCGCATTATCGACCAAAACGGCAATTTCCTCACTGCGCCAATTGGCACAGCCGCGCCGCAAAGTGTCGCCTGGAATACTGACCGAAGCGCCGTGAGCGTCATCGCCGGGGGGCGGCAGTATATCGCTTATACGGATGGCCGCGTGACGGAGGTCGTGCTTGGCTCACAGGTGCCGGGTGGGACTGCGCCTAACCCGGTTGCGCCGATTGGCGTGCGCGAGACACCCGCCGCTGATGCACCGATGATTGTGCCCGGTGGCGTGGTGGAAGGCAGCCGCTATGCGCCCGGCCAGCAGATACAAATCCTGTGGGAACAATTAAACATCCGCTCTGCGCCGGGGCTGGACGCGGCCTTTGCCGGGGCATTCCTGCGCCGGGGGCAGTATGCGCGTATTCTCGCCGGGCCGATTGAAGTGGATGGGTATGTGTGGTGGCAGGTCGTAGCGACGACTGAGGACGGCATCAACGTGACCGGGTGGGTGGCCGGGTCGATTGGCACGACGGATACATTCGCTGTTGCGCCGTGATGAGAATCAAAACGGAGGACATAGCGCCCTCCGTTTAAGGTGATGATTTAGTCGCCGGTTGCCGGGACGGTATCATCAGTGGTGTCGAATAACTTCTCGTAGACGTAGCCTTCTTCCTCACTGCGGATTTGCGCGACGATCGTCAGGAAGATACCATACACAACCTTGGAGCTTACGTCCGCGATGGTAAAGGTGATCTGGCGGCCAACGACGGCAAACTCAGATGCGGAGCCAGGCTGTGCTGGGTTGGTCAACGTAGCAGCGGTATCCAGCAGCAGTGGCGCAAGGTAGGCACCCGGATACAGCATCCAGGAGATCAGGAACAACCACCAGATGCGGCCTAGCCACTTGCCCGCTTGCGGCGACAAGTTGCTGCGTGCTTCGCGCAGCAGACCGTACATTTGCCACAGCACGACGAAAAAGAAGACGGTACTAATAGCGCCCCATATCAAGAACGGCCCCATGTCCGGGCCACCTTCGTTGCCCACTTCGTAGAACTGGCCGACGTAACCCGTGATAATCATCAACGCACCTGCCGCGAAGAAGACGTTGCGCAGGGTGTTACGCCGCTCTTTAGTGATCTGCACGACGAATAAAATCTGGAAGAGCAGCATCGGTACGTCGATTAACCAGTTGAGATACCGGAAACCGTTCGTAAATCCAATATCTGTGGTGATTGCACCTTCGACGGCAAGGCTAGGGTCAATGGCAAAGGGGCTAATGTAAGTGCCGCTAGCGGGGTTATAGGTGAAGCCGTTTTGCCATGATTGCTGTTGAGCGAACAAAATTAAAAATGCGGATACCATCACGACGACGGAAAGCACCGACGAAATGCGGTACTTGGGCGCGACGGTGCGCAGCGTCAGCACAAAGTAAAATAGTGCTGCCAGCATAACGGCGAAGCCCAGGGTCAGCACATGCGACACTATGTCATACGCCATTGGCGAATACTCTACGAAATTTTCCATACTGAGTTGGATCACAAGACAATCTCCTCAATAATTCTTTACACTACAGCGGTCTGATAGTTATAATTTAGTTTAATAGATTTAAAATTTCATGATATTTGTGTAAGTGTGGCATGATGGAGACGATCACAAGATAGAATAGAGGACTTTCGCTTTTAAACACACAAGGCATGTAGGGGCGTGATGCATCGCGCCCAAAATAGGCCACGGACGGCAAGAATGTAACTACTCAGCTATGCCCGCATCGGCTCAAAGCCGATGGCTACACAAAGGCTTGTAAGCCCATGAATGGGCTGTATACTACGATACTTCTCAATAATTAGCCCGTTTACGGGCTTTGCGGTTAGCTAGTCCCCGGTTTTGAACCGGGGCAGCCCACAAACCCCAAAATTTTTCCGCGCTGCGCGCGAAGGGCAAACGCCGGGCTAAAAGATGCGCTACGCGCACTTTTTCGCGTCCCGTTGGCTACGCCAACAGCACACGACCGCC
>DAOTTT010000378.1:0-6406 GCA_034437635.1 Anaerolineae bacterium
GCATCCCTAAGAACGCCTTGAGCAGCACACCAATAAACGCGCCATGCGCCACCAACGCCACCCGGTCATTAGGGCGCTCTGCCGCCCATGCTTTAAGCTCCATCATGACGCGCGTCGTGCGGGCGACCAAGTTGCTGATGTGTTCCATGCCATCATACGGGTTCCACCAGCCCTTATCCGTGATGAGATCCGGCAAGGTATAATGCGGGAACTCTGCCGCGATCTCAGCGCGAGTCATACCGCCGAAGCCGACCGCAACGCCCTTATCTTGCTCCAGGAAGATACCGCCATGCTCATGAATATCCACCCACACATGCGGGTTGAGGCCGAGCGCCTCACCAATGGGGCGTGCCGTCTGGAGCGCCCGGTACATGGGGCTACAATACAAATGCGTAAACGAATACGGGAACGTCTCAGTTTTGCGCTCTGCCGCGTCCGCTTTGAGCTTGACCATGTCTTCTAACTTCGTGGTCGTCGCCAGGAATTCCGCGATTTTCTCCGCTTGCTGCTCACCCACTGGTGTTAAGGCCGGGTCTTGCACGCGCAAATGCTGATCTTCCATCAGCGCATTATTGGTCGATTGTCCATGCCGTATCAAGTAGATTTCCATGCTGATCCTTATGATTACTGATTGGTCGCTTTTGTCTTTTTGACCATGAGTTTAGACTTTAACATGACAAAATAGTCTAGCAACATATTGTTAAGAACGGTGTACAATGAGCGCAATAGCCGCGTAACGAATAAGGATGTGCGATGTATAAGTTAATGCCCACTCTCAGAGAAGCCGATACAGAAGTCATCCAAACAGCCGCCCGCTTTTGGGGTGTTGATGTCAGCCGTATCAGCAATAACGACGAACAACGTAAAGCCCTCTATGCGGCGATGATCCAACCAGGCAATGGCGAAGCCGTATGGGAAAAACTGGACGATAACCAACGCGGCGCACTCCAGATGATACTTGGCTCTAAAGAACATCGTGTCCCGCTGCATTTGTTCACGTCTATTCATGGGGAAATCCGCCGTATGGGACGCGCCCAAGTCGAGCGCGAAGACCCCCTCAATAAGCCTAAAACCGTCGCGGAAGGCTTGTACTATCGCGGGTTGATCTATCAAATCACGACAACCGGGCACGGCGGCACGACATACAGCCAATTTATCCTCGTGCCTAACGAATTGGTAGAAGCGTTGCCCGCACATCAAACCAGTTACTCGAACCTAGAGGCTCTGCCGCTGGCCGATGACCTACCGCCGGAATATGAAGACGACATCCCGCCAATTGACGCGGACTTGCTGGAAGAAGTCGTCACCGCGAATACCACCGTTGTAGATGATGTAGCAACCATGCTTGGATACTTCCAGGTGCACAGTGGCGAAGTTGAAGACGGCACATTAGCCGACGCAGACCAAGACCGATTGCTTGACCTGATGATTGACGATGATCCACGACGCTTGATCTTTATGTTTGAGGTCAGTTTATCCGCCAAATTGCTCGAAATTGAGTCCAACGAGATTTTGCTGCGCCGCGTCGAGACAAAACGCTGGTTAGAATCTGCACGGGCGGCACAATTGCATCAACTGGTGCAAGCCTGGCGTGAAACACGGGACTACCGCGAACTGTGGCACATTGACGGCCTTTATCCTGAAAAGGCGATGGATGACCCCAGCCTCGCCCGGACAACGCTCATACGCTTTATCAAGGATGTCGCCCCGCTGCATGATTGGTGGTCAATTGATGACCTCATCACGCAGATTAAAGCGGAAGACCCCGATTTCCAGCGCCCCGGCAGTGATTATCACAGTTGGTATATTCGCAACGCCAGCGATGAATATCTACAAGGCTTTGAGAGTTGGGACGCGATAGAAGGCTCTATCTTAGAGTTCATCCTCAATTATCCCATGCACTGGCTCGGCTTGATCGACCTGGCGGAAGATGCCGCTCGTTTAAACGCTTATGGCCGGGCGTTTGTCACCGTGGAGGGCTGGCCGACCCCCGACGACCCCACCGATACGATCAACGTGAGCTTGGACGGCGACCTAACCGCCTCGCGCCGCGTGCCGCGCATGGATCGTTTCCAGGCGATGCGTTTTACCACATGGGGGCACCCGGCCAGGGGAGATGAGCCGTTTACCTACAAGCTCACGCCTTTGGGCATCCAGCAAGCAGCTGCGCAAGGCATCACCACCGAGCATATCAGCGCCTTCCTGACGCGCATGATGGGCGTTGACCACCTCCCCGCGCCCCTGGTGCAGATGCTCAACAGCCAGAGCAACACGCCGCAATCCCGCGCCACGCTGGAAACGCTGCTCGTGCTGCGCACCACCGCCCCAGAAACGCTGGATTACATCATGGATACACCCGAACTCCGGCGTTATTGCGGCGCACGCCTGGGAGATATGGCCGTGAGTGTGCGCAAAAATCAGTGGGAAGCCTTGCGCGATGCCCTCGCAGAGAAAGGCATCCAGCTAGAGAATTTATCCTCATAAGCGCGGAGCAGTATGCGTCAATTACCACCCGCTAAAGCCGGTGGTAATTGACATCTGACCTCATCATTATCCAGCAGACGATATGCCGCTTTTTGTTGCGCCCAACTCCCCATTTGTTCCGGTAAGTTGTCGCTTGGGCGACGTGCAAGCCGTGCAGCTACCTCCACTGCTCGTTGCTCGCGGCGCTTATCTCCCAGACTCACATCGCGCTGATGCGCCACGCTCTACATCCCCATAGCTAAAACAAGGGGTATTGAGCGTGTTTTTGATAATATCAGCCCAAATTGCGCAGGACAGACAACACCTTACCTTGAATCTGACAATGGGATGCATCCACATAAATTGGATCCATCATGGGGTGTGCCGGTTGCAAGCGTATGCGTTCCCCTTCATTATAGAAGTATTTCAGCGTTGTTTCGCCGCGCTCATCCAACCATACGGCGACCATATCGCCATCATTAGCCGTGTTCGTGCTGCGCAAGATCACCATATCGCCATCTTGGATCATGGCATCCATCATGGAATAGCCCTTCACCTTAAGCGCAAAGACTTCGTGTTGATCGATACCATGTAATAACGACTTTGGCACTTCGACCATATCGTTTTCATCCGGGAAGGCGGTATCCGGAATTGGGATCGGCTCACCGGCGACGATTTGCCCCCACATCGGGATCTTCGGGACGGTGTTACTTGCTTTGATGCGACGGCGATAACTACTCGGAATTTCTTTAATTAAGCGCAGCCCGCGTGATTTCGCTGCGGAACGCGCCAAAAAGCCTGCATCCACTAATTTGTTAAGGTTGTAATTTACGACAGAGGTCGAATCGATGTCGGTTGCAGCTCCGATCTCGCGGATAGTTGGCGGGAAGCCATGTTCTTGTATGTATTGATCCATAAATGTAAGAATGTTACGCTGTCGTTCGGATAATTGGTGATATGTGGTCATGATATTAAAACTTTCGCTTATTTGTTCGGAATACTTGTTCGGATTATAATGAACAATAGTTCCAAAGTCAAATCTTTTCCCACATTATCCCACATAAAAACGACCTCCTCAATGTGTGGGGAGGCCGTTTTTATATGTGTTACGGCACAGTTTCTATATCATCTTCGCGGAATTGACTCATATACAGATCGTAATACGCGCCTTTTTCCGCCAATAAGTCGCGGTGAGTGCCACGTTCGATAATGTCCCCGGCTTTGAGCATCAACACCTGGTCAGCATCGCGGATAGTGCTCAGGCGATGGGCGATCACAAAGGTGGTGCGGCCTGCCATGAGCTTTTCAAACGCCGCTTGGATGATGCGTTCGGTGCGCGTGTCTACGCTGGATGTCGCTTCATCTAAGATGAGAACGCGCGGGTTCATCAGCGCAACCCGTGCAATTGCGATCAACTGCCGCTGGCCTTGACTTAAGCCGCCGCCCCGCTCACCGAGTACGGTGTTATAGCCTTCCGGCAAACGTTGAATAAAGTCATGCGCGGCGACGGTCTTCGCCGCTTCGATCACCTCATCGTCTGTCGCATCTAAGCGCCCATAGCGGATGTTTTCCATCACCGTATCGGAGAACAAGAATGTATCCTGTAGCACAATGCCGATCTGCTTACGCAAGCTATCTTGCTGCACATCACGCACATCAATGCCATCAATGGCGATGGTGCCATCAGTCGCATCGTAAAAGCGCGGGATGAGGTTAATCAACGTCGTTTTACCCGCACCCGTCGGCCCCACAATAGCGACAATCTGCCCAGATTTTGCATGTAAGTCGATGCCTTGTAGAACTGGTTCATCCGCTTTATAGGCCGCCTTAACACCCTTAAAGTCAACATCTCCGGTAATCTGTGGCATGGGCTGCGCTTGAGGTTTATCCACAATATCAATATCTTCATCAATTAAGCTGAAGATGCGCTCGCCACCTGCGATCCCATTTTGGACGTTCGTCCACAAAATCGCAATTTGCTGTACCGGTTGGTTCAAGCGTTGGATGTAAGCGATAAACGCGATAATCGTCCCCAAGGAAACCACCGTCGCGCCCAAGAGCGGCTGGTTGTTCAATGCGGAAAGCCCACCGGCCACGATGACCACGCCAAGCGAAACATACGTCAGCGCCTCCAACACGGGCCCTAAGGCACTGGTGAACACTGCCGCCCGCACATTGGCTTGACGATTGGCTTCGTTAGCCGTCACAAACTGCGCGATGCTCTCTTCTTCGCGGTTAAAGGCTTGCACCTCACGCGCCCCGGAGATGCTCTCTTGCAAGTCCGCATTCACATTGCCGATTTCCTGCCGTGCTTTGCGGAACGCCTTCCGCGCTTGGTTGGAGAAGTAAACGGTCGTGAATAACATAATCGGGATAATCGTCAAGCTGATGAACGCATACGGCAGATTACTACGCAGCATCGCGAAGACGATCGCCACGATGATGACCACCCCGCGCACCACGTTAATCAGCGCAAAGTTAAACATCTGCTGGATCGAGTCAATATCATTGGTGACACGGCTCATCACATCCCCGGCTTCGTTTTTGGCATAAAAGCCGACCGAAAGCTGTTGGATCTTGTTAAAAAGACGGCTGCGAATATCACGGATGGCGTTCTGCCCGGCATAGCGCATCGAATAAAAGGAAGCACCCACCATCATCGCGTCCAAAACGTACATACCAACGATGATAAATACCAGTTGCAGCAACCCCTCGCGCCGCTCAGACGCAGTGATCTCTGCGGAGACATCCGTATACCAGCAGCTATCAATCGTCAAGGGGTTGGGGTCGGCGATGTAACAATCCACCGCCTGGCCGAGCAATTCTGGCGCAAGTACCGTTGCCCATGCGCCAATGAGAATGGATGTCGCGCCAAGCAGCAACCCAAGCCAATACCGCCGGAAAAAGTGACTAAAGCGGGCGAGTGTCGCCCCGACGTTTTGCGCTTTACTCGTCTCTTGGTCGAGTATGCGCCGATTCATATCGAGCATGGTTAGACCTCCGCCATCATTTCGCTGTCGTCAAGCAACTGCGAGTTATAAATTTCTGCATAAATAGAGCTGTTTTCCAGCAGATCATCATGCGTGCCAACTGCCGCCACTTCGCCCTTATCCAACACGATGATTTTATCCGCGTTACGTGCTGTAGAGATGCGCTGCGCGATGACAAAACTCGTGCGGCCATCCATGAGCGTTTCCAGCGCATTTTGGATTTTGCGCTCGGTGGCAAAGTCTACGCTACTGGTGCTGTCGTCCAAGATCAAAATGTTGGGCTTGAGCAATAACGCTCTGGCAATGGCGATGCGCTGCTTCTGTCCACCGGAAAGGGTCGCGCCGCGCTCACCAACCGACGTTTCATAACCATCGGGAAATTCCATGATGAAATCGTGGGCGGCGGCGGCTTTAGCCGCTTCGATCACCTCATCGTCGGTCGCCTCCGGGCGGCCAAAGGCGATATTCTCGCGGATTGTACCGCTAAATAAGTTCGTCTCTTGCAGCACGATCCCGATCTGACTGCGTAGGCTATCTTGTGTCACATCACGCAGATCATTGCCATCAATGGTAATCGCGCCGCCGGTCACATCGTAAAAACGTGGGATCAAGTTGATGATCGTCGTCTTGCCGCTCCCCGTAGAACCGAGTAAGGCGATTGTCTCGCCAGGTTCTGCCGCAAAGCTGATGCCCTTAAGCACCAGATCGGTCGAGTTGAAGTAGCTAAACGTGACATCCTCAAAGGTAACACGGCCTTCAATCTGCGGTAGTTGGGTCGCGTCCGGCTTGTCAATCACATCACTCTGCGCATCCAAAATCTCGAAGATGCGATTAGACGATGCCGACGCTTGCGCCATCAACGTAATGATGATGCCTAATTGCCCAATCGGGAAGAAGACATACACCAGGTATAAGGAAAATAACTGATAGTCGCCCAGGGTTAACGAACCGCC
>DAOTTT010000379.1:0-2876 GCA_034437635.1 Anaerolineae bacterium
GTAACAGCGCGGTGAATTCTTTAGCACCGTTAACGCTGCGCCGCCGCCAGCTAAGGCTTGCGATCCATAGTGTTACAACCCCAGACCCGAGGCAGAGGAAAATAAGGACAATCTGCCAGTCAATCATAATTTACTTACTTTAGAATAAAGATGACGAATATACCCAGACAAGCATAAGAATGTAAATATTGTAGCCCATTATCGTTATTTATCAAAAGCCCTGTCAATACCTCTTGTTTTAGCTGGGTGCATCTCATTTTGGGAGCGGTTGAACTTATGTCTGAGCGTAACGACTCAGGTAAAGCCTATATCCCGCATCGGCTCAAAGCCGATGGCGACATTAAACGCTAGGAAGCCCGTTTACGGGCTTTGCAGTGGGCTAGCCCCCCGGTTTTGAACCGGGGCAGTAAGCAAATCAGAGCATACCTGAGTAGTTACGCCCTAAATAAATATGGGATAGTCTTTATGCCAAAAAACGACCGAGGGCACAAGACAAGTGCCCTCGGTCACATTGAGGAGAGAAAGTATAGCATTTACACGTTTAGGCACGCCCAAACGAGGTGGTACTTGCGTTTAAAACGGTACGGAGTGCGCCCATATATTGGGGGGCGATCATCCACAGTAGCGCAATCATAATGAGCGCGGAGGTGATACACCAGGCACAGGTCGCACCGATGACGAACGGCTCCAGGAAGGTGAGGTAGATAGAAAAGGCCGTGCCGAACAAGACCATGCCGATAAGCGCCGCATCGACCCATGTTTTGTTTTGTACGACGAAGCGTAAGCCCCATGCGCCGATGATGGCGGCAAAGCCCACTAAGCCAAGCACGCCAACCGGCAACACGCCGAATAATGTGGCGTAGGTGCTGCTTTGGACTGCGCCGCAGTCGCCAATAACACCACAAACGGCGACGGTATCGGTCGTCTCGACCACTGCGAGATAAAAGGCGACCACTAGCCCAGCGGATGCGACAACAGGGATGGCGAACTGTTTCATGTCGTCAGTCCTATAAAGCCACCCACCACCAAGCAAGAGTAGGCCTGCTGTTATGGCAAGTACAATCGGTGTCATGTCGTCGGCTTCGCCAAGAATGATGGAAACGCTCATGATGAAGGCAAAGACTAGCCCCACAGCGACCCCGTAAGATTGCCATTTTTGGAGCAATACGTCGTTCTTCAAGCCGCTGACCATCACAATGCCGAAGCTACCGATAAGCAAGCCTAACACGACCAACGCGACGGCGTTACCGACGGGATCTTCCGCTAGCTTTTCCGTTATGGAGCGATTGTCAGTTGGCGCGGCGGTGGTTGTTGTCAGTGTTAGATGTTCCCCCGCATAATCGCGCAGTGATTCTACTGCTGGAAATGGTGTGCCGCCGTTGGCGAGACCGTCTTCAATGAGGCCGGGCAAGCGGTTGGGTATATCCCGTGAACCAAGCATCCACTCATTGCCGACAATCAGCAGCGGGACGCTGCCGCAGCGGTCATAAGGTACGCCAACGGCCAAGCAGGTATCGCCCATAATGGCCGAGTTGTTGCCTACAGAGGCATCAATGTAGACGATTTGCAATTGATCGCCATACTCCGCTTGGAGCGGTGGCAGGACGTTGTCCATCACCTCATGACAATGGCCGCATGTTGGCAGATAAAACAGCGTACCATAAACAACGCTGTCATCCTCTTGGGCGTTGAGAAGTCCCATAGGTATTACGAGTAGAAGCAAGAGCAATAGTTTACGCATCATAATCAATCCTAGTCTTACTGTTCACTTTTGATGGTATCTTTGTAGGCTTGCAAACTGTAGTGACAAGTGTCACTGTGTCCTATGATGATTCACCTTGAGCTTAGGTGCCGGGTATACAATGGTACATAATGTTGAAATGAAGTGAATATAGGTGATCGTGTTGACACAATTGCTGGCTGGTTTGGCTGTAATCATCGCAGTGGGTTTTTTAGGGTGGGCATGGCGCAAGCGCAAGACCCCGCGTGAGCGTTGGCGGGAGTTGTGGCCGCTGGCGGGGGTGCTGGGCTTGGCGTTGGTGGCGCTCATCGTGGAAAATGCCGATCAAGGTAACTTTACCCTGGCGGAATACGTGTTATTGGCGGGGGCGTTGGTGTTGCTCATCGCAGGCGGAATGCTGGCGCTGTTAGAACGCCGTCCGCTGGCACAGGCACGCGGTACGTGGGGTGTTTTGAGTGGCGGCTTGTTGCTGCTGCTCACGGTGGCGCTGCCCGTATTAGGGGCGCGGTTTGCGTTGGATGACGAGATCGCTACACGCGGCACACCGACTGCCGGGCCGACGCAAAGCATGAATACTGTCGCACGCGGCGTTTATGATCGCGTGTTGGCCGTCATCAGTGTGGAGACAGGCTACGACCCGGACATGATCTCCGAACGGCTGGATAGTGGCGAAGCCTCCGTCGCGCAGATGGTGCGCGAGACAGACGGCGATTTAGAGGTCGTCATTGAAGGCATCACGGCTGTGATGAACGACGAAGTCCGCGCCCTGGTTGCGGCGGATCGCATTGATGAGGGCGCGGCTTCGCTGGCGATCAGCAGTATGGAAACTGCCGTGCGCATCGGCGTTGAGGTTGATCTTACGGGACTGATGCAACGCTTTGACTCGTCGGATCAAGATGCTGCTCAATAAGTTGTATGGTTTGGGTGATGCCATCTTCAGCGCGAACGGCTTCGCCCATTGCGGCAGCGTTCGCTTGGATGTGCGGTTGGGTGGCGAAGCGAACCGCCTTCGCCAAGCGTTGCCCGTTGAGGCGTTTAGCCGGGATGTGCCACGAGCCGATGCGCTGTTTGTAGATGAGCCGCCCCCAAAACGGTTGATCCGCGATGAAGGGCACGATGACCGAGGGCACCCCGG
>DAOTTT010000380.1:0-7127 GCA_034437635.1 Anaerolineae bacterium
GCAAGCCACCCGCTAAAGCGGGTGGTAATTGACGGAGTCAGGGAGGGGCAAGCCACTTGCTTTAGCGGGTGGTAATTGACAGCCTAAACCTTAAACAAACTCTAGGACTAAAGTAATGGTGTTTAACTTGCAAGTGGTCTAACCAGTACAGTATACTGATCGCAACGTTAAATAATACTACAAGGGGTTTATGATGTTTCAAATACGCCGGGCACTCGCACTATTTTTAGCTGTTTTAATCGTTGCGGGTGGGGCATTTTTCTTCGCGCCGGGGGTAGATGAAGCCGAAGCCGCGCCGAATGGCTGCGGGCCGTCTGTGTTGCAACTATATACGCTTATTCCTAACCAAATTACATATTGGCACTTCTGGTACGGGACGGAAGTCTTCGACTTTACCCAGGCGTGCAACACCCACGACCAATGCTATAGCAGCAGCGGCATTTCGCGCTCCACCTGCGACCGCAACTTCTTAAACGATATGCTGTCGGTTTGCTCCCAGGGCTGGACGTGGAACAGTCGCACATATTGCAGCGCCGCCGCGTATACGTATTACGGCAGTGTCGCCTCCTTCGGCTGGATTGCCTACGAAAAATAAAGCCGCTAGCTAGCCCCGGTGCTCGCCGGGGCTTAAAACGCATCGTTCACTCTCCCTCAAGATCATGCTACACTTCTTGTAATTATCTTCACAAGGAGCATAATCGCTATGATCGCGGCGACAATTTTACTGTTAATTTTGGCCTGGGGGGTGATCGTCTTCGGCCTGCGTGGGGCGACCACCCGCGAGCAGGTCAACCGCACGCTGCCCGCGTTGATCGTTTTTGGTGCGCTGTCGTTACTCACCGCATTTTTTGCCTTTGGCGACTACCTCGACGCTATTCTGCCCAATCGTCTGGAAGCCATCGAGACGCAAGCGCAGTTTGAAGCACAAACGCCCTTAGAGGAGCGCGAACAGGTCTTAATCGTCGGGCAAACCGCCGGGTTGATCGAATTTCGCGTGTCTGATCCGACGGACATCACGCTAACGGATGACACGCCGTTTTCTATCCGGGGGTCGGCGTATATGGCCGGACGCTGGGACATCAACGCGGAGGATGAAACCCGCTTTTTAAATGACGGCTCGCCTGTTGTGGTGTTGGCCGTCGCGGAAGATACAGAAAACGTCGTTGCGCGGTATATCTTCCAGGGGACGTATGATGAATACATCGACTTTATCCCGCGCTTTACCGTGATGCCGCTGGCGACGATGATATTTTCTGTTTTGTTGGCGGCCATGTGCTTCGGCTTGCCCGTTTTAGCTCTCCGGCGGATTAAACATGCCAACAGGTGACCTGACGAACGCAGCTTTACTCGTACTGACGGGCTTGCTGCTGGTGTGGGCGGCGTGCTTGTTCGGCGGGTTTGCCTTTGGCACATTCAACGCGGAAGGCACACACCGCCTTCCGCGCCCTTTGCGGATGGCCTCATCGGTGGCGTTGGTCGCTTTCGCGTGGGCGTGGGTGGCCCTCACGGAAGGGCAAGCGCAGCGGCTCGGCGTGTTCTTCGCCCTCGGCATGACCTTGGGCTTCATCGGTGATCTGTTCATGGCGAAGCTCATCATCAAAAGTGACGCGCACGTTCTCGGCGGGATGGGCGCGTTTGGCCTGGGGCATGTGGCCTACATCATCGGCCTGCTGGATTATGGCGGCGTGCAATGGGGCGCGATGCTCGTCTGGTGGGGGGTTGCGGCGGTGATCTGGTACGCGGTCATCTGGCGGACAACGACCACGCATACACCACAACATATCGCCGCGCTGCCGTATGCGCTTTTGCTCGCGGCGACGGCAGGCGCAGCGACCGGCATCGCGCTAGAAGTCGGCGGCTTTGTGATTATCGCAGTGGGGGCGGCGCTATTCCTGGGGAGCGATCTACTGTTGGCCTTGCAATTGTTCAACGGTTGGCACTTTAGGGGCATTGGCGATGTCGTATGGTTGACCTATGGCCCTGGTCAAATGTTGATCGTCGCCGGGGTGTTTTTCGCTACGCTCTAGGAGCAGGTAGCTATTTTTATACTTATGGTGATCTATACAATGATTTTTAGTTAATGCGCACAAGGGCCTTAACAAATAGACAACGAAACGTAAAATCCCGTTAATCTTTATCTCATTTTGACGCAAAACTCAAAGGTTTTGGTGTCAATCTTAATGGACGATGAGCGAAAAGTTGTTTTATAATAAACGTAGTGCAATCGATATACTTTCCTCCTTGCAAGGGCACCACACGACATCGGGGGTTGTGTGGTGTTTTTGCGTTTTGGGGTATGCTACGACTTCGGCATAATCCGCCTGCTTACTGAGTGTGTAATGGCCTCCTCAGATGAAGACGACGACTAACCCCACGCCTTGAAAAAATCGCGCATCTCATATACAAGAAAGCCTCATGGACGGAAAGCGAGTATAGGCGATGCGACGGTTTGTAATCGGTGGGGTGATGCTCTTTTTGGCGGCGCTGGCGCTGGATGCCTACCCCGGTCTACGCGGGGGGAGTGGGTGGCGCTGGCCGTATGCCCTGCCGGAAAGCGCCGCGCCTGTATTGATTCTCGCGGGAGGGGTGCTGCTATACATCGGCGTGATTGCCCTGTTACGGCGGCGACAAGCGCCTGCACAGGTGACGCTCCCGGTGATTGTGCTGTTCGGCGCGGTGATGGCCGTTGCGGTGGTCGGCGTGCGCGGGGATGCGCTGCAACTGCTGACGATCCGCACGCTTTCCCCGGTGCAGACGGGTGCAAGCACGATGGCTGTCAACTATATAGCGCAAGACGGCGTACACGAAACGCTCGCTAACTGGCCGGACTTGATGCGTGCCGCTGGCGAACGTAACATTATCCACTTCACCACATCCCCGCCGGGGCAACCGCTCGCTCATCATTGGCTGACGGCCTTATTCAAAAGCCTGCCAGATGCCAGCCACGCGATCAGCGATACACTGCGCCCCATGCAATGCACCAATATGGACGTGATGGTCTACACGCGGGAAGAACTCGCCAGCGTCGGGATCATCGGCGTGTTGATGCCCTTATGGGCGGCGTTGCTGGCCTTGCCCATCTACGCGGCGGCGCGGACGCTCACGGATGACCCGCAAACAGCCTTGCGCATCGCGGCATGGTCGCCGCTTTTCCCGACGATTTTACTCTTCATGCCTGTGTGGAATGTGCTGTACCCTGCGCTGGTGGCCTTGAGCTTTGCGCTGCTCCTACGGGATAGGCCGCTGTTTATCTTCTTGGCGGGGGCGGTCTTCAGTTGGACGACGTTCTTAAATTTTGCTGTGCTGCCTGTGCTGCTGATCTTCGGCTTGTTCGTGTTGGGCGATCATATGCGGCGGACATCCACACCCCGCGCTGGATTTTTAGCGGCGGTGCAGGTCGGCGTGTGGTTTGGCCTGGGCTTGCTGGTGTGTTGGTTGCCCTATATCGCCGCGACGGGCATCACGCCGTTGGACATCTGGCAAGTGACGCAAGAGAAACACAGCGCCTTAGTGCAGCGGGATTATCTGCCTTGGCTGGTGCTGCATCCCTACGATACCTTGCTGTTTATCGGTTGGCCGGTGACGGCGCTCTTCTTCGCTGGCGTGATCCGCGCATGGGGAAAACGCCGCACATTGACTCGCATCGACATTCTTGCAGCGGCGACACTGACGACCATCATCGCCGTGAATCTTGTGGGCATCGTACAGGGCGAAAACGGGCGCATCATGAGCTTCTACGCGCCGTTTATCCTACTGGCCGGGGCGGGGATCATCGCGCAGAATCAACGCGACTGGGATATGCCGCTTTTGGCGACGCAGGCGCTCACGGTGTTGGTGATGGCCGCTGTGTTGCCTGTCGTGCCGCTTGACCTCAACCCGCCGCCGACAGCGCCCCGCACGGATCTTTCCCGTTTGGACGGCCTGGAGATGATCCCTGTAGAGGCGACTTTTTCCAGCACAGCCTATGATGGCGCGTTCCAACTCGTGGAACACCGCTTCGTCGCGGATTTGTCCGCGCAGGCGATCACATTAGAAACGGTGTGGGCGGGCGATCAACGCCCGGAACGCCCCTACATCATCGAGGTCGTCGCCAGTGCCAACAACGCCATTGATGGCGACATTATCACCGCACCGCAACGCTGGCCGACCCAACGCGGCAATTACCTGCCTACATGCTGGCAAGCCGGTGATGTCATCCCCGATGTGGAGGTGATTACGCTCCCGGCCATCTCCGCGCCGGTAGTGTGGACGCTCTCGTTGCGCATGGTGGATATACGCTCCGGCGATATGATGACGGTCACGCTCCCCGACGGCACGCAGACGGATGCAGTCACGCTCGCCCCGGTGAATTATCCGTGAGGGCGTTTTGCAGAATAGCCCAATCCGGTTAAGATTAGGTTGAGATGGTGTGATCTAAAGGGTGTGGGCTATGACACGGCGGATGCAAATTTTTATTGCAGGTGCGGTCTTCCTGTTTTTCGGGATGATCGCCATCTTGCTATTCCAGGGGGGCGGTGATGCGCAACAAGTAGAACCTTCTGCTAGCGATACACCACAGCCCACTGCAAGCCCATCGCCCGCGTTGACTGAAGCCGCCCTCGCGCTTACACTCAATGCGCCGACCAAACCCCCGACAGAATTAACGCGCCGACCCGACTTCACCCGACAAGTAGCTATAACACAGACGGCCTACGCGCTCACCGACCCCGCGCTTGAGGGCATCGAGATTGATATTCTCAGTGAGACGATCCTCAATACAAGCGATAATATTGTGTTGGAGGTGGTGCGCTTCGACCCCGTGGATGTCATCGCCAGCTATAGCGTGCTGATTATCGACTCCGCGACGGATGACGTAATCGAAGAAATTAATTACCCGGTGGAACTGCGCGATGTGCAATCGCTAACCGTGCCGGAAATCAACATGGAAGAAGGCCGCGATACCTATTATGTCGTCGTCGCGCTGGATGCAAACGGCGAAGTCATCACCAGCTTTGCCGGGATACCGAACAACACCAGCGACGACCTGCCCACCATGACACCGAGCGTTATTGATGCGACATTTAGCGCCCAATCTGCTGATACCCCCACGCCGCTCCCTGTGACCGAAGCGCCACCCGGCGATGTAGCCCGTGAGCGCGACGAAATCGGTGATGGTGAGGTCTTCCTCTATTATGATAAAGATGTCGAGCCGGATACGCGGGTTGTGGTGCAACTAGAGGTGTTCTTCCGTAACTTGTACATCACGGCTACGCCCACCAGCCCGGTAACGGTGGTGGCGATCACGCCGTTTAGCTCCCCGCCGCCTGTGGATATGGCCGCTGATGATTCGCCGCCTGTTGCCCGCCTTAGCGATGAGGGTATTCTGCTGTATCCGCGCATGGTGGCCGAACTCGAATGCTTCGATGGCTTTACCAACTGCGGCGAAGACACGGCCTTACGGATGCAGATTAACCGCATCAACACGTTTAGTTGGTCGATTGTGCCCGTAGACGACGGCACAACCGGACGACGTAATCTTGAAATCACGCTCTACAACGCCGATGAAGACGGTCAGCGCGTGGGGGCTGCCGTATGGCGACAACGTTTTAACATCAGCGTGGGTGGAGCAAGCGCGGCAGCATCGCCGCTGCCGTTGCTCATCGCCGGGGGGCTGGCGGTGATCTTTATCGTCGCGGTGGGGTGGTCGTTGCGGCGCAAGCGTCCCACAACGACGGGCGGCGCGGAAATCCCCGCCGGGGAGCGCCCAACGGCGTTTGTCAGTTATCGCCGCAGTGTGAGTTGGGGCATCGCCCGCACCATCGTTGATCGCCTGGAGAGTAAAGGCGTGGATGTGTTCATCGACGTTGAAGACATCCATGATGGCTCGTTCGGCGAGTACATCCAGCAGAACATCCGCAACCGTGATTACTTTATCCCCGTGTTGGCTCCTGGCACGCTGGAATCCGAGTGGGTGCGGCGGGAAATCCTGCTGGCGCTAACGCTGGAAAAGACGATTATCCCGGTGATGGTCAACGGCTTTGACCTGTACACGCACCCCATCCCCGACGACCTGCAAGCGATCAAAGAGCAAAACGGGGTTATCCTCCCGCCGGAGTACGTCGATGCAGGGATTGATCGCATCGCTAAGTACATGGGGGTGTAATACACTGATTACAGAGCGCGATCTAACGGATTGTGCTTGTGGTGGTAATGGTATAATCGGATGATAGAAGTTTTGGAGATGACCAATCATGGTAGACTCAACCCGTATACGCATCACCGCAAACGATTATTATCAATTGCCAGCATATGCTCAACATGATTTGATCCAACTCATCGACGGTGAGGTGATTATTGGTATGCCCCCTGTTTTGAAGCATCAAGCTATCGTTGGCGAAATTCTTTTCTTGCTATTGACCATAGCCCGTAGACTCGGTGGCAAAGCATACACATCACCAATTGAAGTTTACTTTGATGAATACAACGTATTTGAGCCGGATGTCCTCTATATCGCACCGGATAATCTCGACATCGCGCAGAAGGACGAAAAGCGCATTGTAGGAGCGCCGAACTTGGTTGTTGAGGTGCTATCTCCCAGCACGGCCAAGTTTGACCGCCAGCAAAAATATCATGCCTATGAGCAGCACGGGGTCAATGCGTATTGGATTGTAGACCCCGTGCATGAAACAGTTGAGGTATGGACGCTGAACGAAAGCGGTCAGTTTGTGCGGCAAGGTGCATACGGCACAGACGATACTTTTGCATCAGTGGCGCTCGATACTGAAGTGAATGTCAAAGCGATTTTTGACGTATAAATGTAACCTTCGGTTAGTTTTTAGTTTTAAGCTATCAGTTTTTGGCCTTTTGTTATCCAGTGTAAACTTCAAAGCACTGTTACTGCTCAGGTATATCCCGCATCGGCTCAAAGCCGATGGCTACACAAACGCTTGTAAGCCCGTTCACGGGCTTTGCGGTGAGCTAGTCCCCGGTTTTGAACCGGGGCAGCGTGTAAATCGCAGCATACCTGAGTATTTACAGACTCCTCTGAAAAAAGGTCATTTTGCCGGATTTTTGAGCCATTAGCTTACTTTTATGACCCGTTGTAAACCGCGATTTTGGGGGCATTTTGAGTTCTTTCAGTAGAGTCA
>DAOTTT010000381.1:0-6102 GCA_034437635.1 Anaerolineae bacterium
TTGGTCGGGCGTTGCTCGCACGGCCTAAGCTGCTCCTACTGGATGAGCCATCATTAGGCTTGGCACCGATCATCGTGTCGAATATCTTCCGCGTTATCGAGCAAATTAACCATGAGTCCGGGGTGACTATCTTATTGGTGGAGCAGAATGCACGGCTGGCGCTCAATGCGGCGCATAAAGCCTATATCCTTAGCGATGGTCAAATTGTCCGTGAGGGCACGCCGGAATCCATGCTGGCTGATGACAATATCCAAGCCGCTTATCTCGGCCTGCACTAAATAAAGTTATTGGAGTTGTGGCATCATGGAAAAGGGTTTTCAGAATCTCGCAGATATAGAGCAACTTGAGCAGCAATCTCTAAGCGGCTTGCCCTCAACGCCCTATGCGGCGTTACAGCGTGGCGCAGCCATTGACCCTGATGCTGAAGCGTTAGCTTTTTTCCTGGATGCGACCCATTACGATCAAGCCGTCCACTTTAGCTTTTGTGATCTGATGGCGCATATCACACAGGCCGCTAATATGCTGTATGACATCGGTCTACAAGGCGATGGTGTGGTGTCGTTGCTTCTGCCTAACTTACCAGAGACGCACTTTACGATTTGGGGTGGGGAAATGGCGGGTATCGTCAACCCGATTAACCCCTTGCTTGAACCAGCCACCATCGCTGATATTATGAACGCCGCAGAAACGCGCATTTTGGTCACGGTTACGCCTTTCCCTGGACTTGATTTATGGGAAAAAGTTGACTCGATCCGCCAGCAGGTGCCGACTTTAAAGACCATACTTCGGGTTGATCTCGGTTACTATACTGGGCGCGATGTCGCCCCACAGACGATAACAGATAGTCAGGTTATCCGTGATTTCCATGTGACCCTGGCTGATTATCAAAGCGATGAATTGGCCTTTACGCGAGATACAAAGCCGGAGATGACCGCCGCTTACTTCCATACAGGTGGCACGACAGGCACGCCGAAGATCGCCCCGCATAGCCACGCTAATCAAGTCGCTGATGCTTGGATGTCGTCTTATGCGGTCAACGCTAAACCGGGTGATGTCTACTTTTGCGGATTACCTCTGTTCCATGTCAACGGTGTGATTGTCACGGGCTTAATTCCCTGGTCAAACGGCGCGAAGGTGGTGCTAGGTACGCCGCAAGGGTATCGTGCGCCGGGGTTAATCCCGAATTTCTGGAAAATCGTCGCACATTACAAAGTTAACTTCTTTAGTGGAGTGCCTACAATCTATACGGGCTTGCTTCAAGTGCCGATTGCCGATAATGATGTGAGCAGCCTGCAATTTGCTATCTGTGGTGCTGCACCAATGCCGCCGGAAGTTTTTCGTGAGTTTGAGGAGCGCACAGGTATTCGCATTTTAGAGGGATATGGCCTTACGGAAGGGACGTGTGTCAGTTCGGTTAACCCCATGCACGGGGAGCGACGTATAGGGTCTGTCGGGTTACGTTTACCATACCAAGAGATGCGTACCATCATTTTAGATGATGCTGGGCAATTTGTGCGGTATGGCAATGTGGATGAAATCGGCGTGATTGCTGTACGTGGGCCTAACGTTTTCCAGGGATATAAAGAGGACGCACATAACCAAGGTGTGTGGATTGATGCACATGATAGCGGTGCGCCTTGGCTGAATACGGGTGATCTTGGTCGTATGGACGCTGAGGGGTATTTCTGGTTAACGGGGCGGCGCAAGGAGTTGATTATTCGGGGTGGTCATAACATTGACCCGAAATTGATCGAAGAACCATTACATCGCCATCCAGCGGTGCAAATAGCGGCGGCTGTGGGGCGGCCTGACCCTTATGCTGGCGAAGTCCCTATCGCTTATGTGCAGCTTCGCCCTGGTCAATCAATCACGGCGGGTGATCTTATGGCTTTTGTGCAATCAGAAATTGGCGAACGTGCCGCAGTGCCCAAGTCTATTCACATTGTCGATCAAATCCCACAGACGGCTGTCGGTAAAATCTTTAAGCCGCGCTTAGTCTGGCAGGAGGTCGCGGCTGTTTACACGGCAGAGCTTGAAGCAATATCCGGTATCAGCCATGTTGAAGTTATCACACGGCAGGATAAGCTACATGGTCTCATGGCCTATATCACCGTGACATTGGATGATGGTGTTGTGTTTGATGATATACGTAATCAGATTGATGCAACACTGGGACAATACACGATACCCTATAAGCTCAGTGAGGTCTAACTGTTTTCATCCTTGTTGAAGATGCCATATACCCATCGATAACCTTCTCTGGAATAGCCTTCTTCTTGCTGCATTTGAATTAGGTCATGGTCTGCTAGCAGGTCAAGCAAGTCAATGTCATAGGGGGTCAAACGCTTTTTGCCGATTGCTGAAGCGATTTGTCGTCGGGTGAGCCAGCGGTTCGCCTGTTTTTCAATGGCGCTTCTAAGCTTTTCAGCTTGCTCGGTGATGCGTGTTGGTTTTTTATAAGGACGGCTTTTCTCCTGCATGATAACCTCTATTGTTGTTATGGTGTTGCTTCTATTATAAGTGATATTTCCTTAGCGATAGCTTGGAGGTCACGCTGTTCGGCACGCACCATCCACCCCCCTATCCATGCCAATAATACGCTGATTATGGTAGCGGAGAGGCCAATAAATCGTGTTTTTTTGTTGAAAGCCAAGAGGATGAGCCAACGACTGATCGTTGTGCTGCGTTGATGGCGTTGTCTGCGTTGGACGATCTGACTTATATGTTCTTGAATAAGATCATGCGTTGCTAGAAGAGCAGCCTTAGTATCAGGTTGTGCTTGTTCTGACTCAGCATCCGACGAGGCATCCAAGTGTGCGATGAGACCGTAGTGATCGCTGTACGGCGTATCTGTGCCAGGGATGTGCTGAAAGTGTAGATCACAACTGTGCGCTTTGAGCTTGCCACGCATGAGAATGTAATCAATCCGTTGCTGTACAGAATTTTGGTCATATGGGTTATTGCGGTCAATCGTGAAGCCCGTATCGTTGGGATGCAAGGCGCGATACACATCGGTCAGATAGGCATAATCTGTAAGCATTTGATAGCCAATTTGATACGAGCGTGTGTTTAAATCACCCAAGAGCACGGCAGGGTTTTGGGTGCTGTGCGTGTTGATGAAGCGGGTCGCTTCAAACATCTGTGCGGCGCGATGCGGTGCGAGTGTATCGGCTGTTGCTTCGTGGTATTGTGCGATAAGGTGCGTATTATAAACGTCTATCGTGCCCAGTGGGGTGCTAATGCGCACCAGGCCGATCCCTTTAGACGCTATAAAATCGCCGTAGTGAATTTGTTCAATACGGCCATTGTTACGATACCGGAGGAAAATCGCCTCTGTTATCGGATAGCGCGAGAGCGTCATTAAGCCACTACCGGTTGCGCCTGCATCGAAGCTATGCACGGTATATCCGCTGGCTTTGGCTGCGGTGATGATGCGTTCTTGGTCGTCGGGCAACCAGACTTCTTGTAAACCAATGATGTCAGCGGGTTGTTGTGTGATGGCATGGGCAATAGCACGCATCCGCATGACACGTTGCTTTGCGTTGATAACGCCCCATGTGTTCAATGTCGCAATCGAGATCATATTTTGTCCTTCGCACAGAAGCCATTAGCATTTCAACATTTAATAGTTCTACCAGACGTGCTAGACTCTGCACAGTGCATAATAAAATATATGCTAACCTTCGCTTTGATAAGGTATATACACAATGAATCAAGCTTCCTTAACGACAGACATTCGATCGAGTGATTTTGTCGTGACCAATGTGCCGGGTGGTCGTTGGGCGTTACCTAGCGTAAAAGAGCTTTGGCAATATCGTTCGCTGCTCGTGCAGATGGTCATTAGTGAAGTCAAAGTCCGATACAAACAGACGATCTTGGGCGTGTTGTGGGCGGTTATCAACCCTTTAATTACGATGGTGGTTTTTACGTTTGTATTCAATCGGTTGGCCGGTGTTGAAACAACGGGTATTCCATATCCAATTTTTGTCTATTCAGGTTTGGTAGCTTGGCAGCTTTTTGCTAAAGGCTTGGCGGCTTCTTCTACAAGTGTTGTCTCTAGTGGTGGGATTATTGGCAAGGTCTATTTCCCACGCATATTTGCACCGCTATCTAAACTGTTTAATGGATTTATCGACTTTGCCATCGCCTTCGGTATTTTATTGCTATTTATGTTGTTTTATGGCTATTTGCCTACACTACGTGCTTTGGCTGTCATTGGGTTTGTTATCTTAGCATTGATGACCGCTTTGGGCTTGGGGTTGTGGTTTTCCGCATTTCATGTGCGCTTCCGTGATGTAGGACAGCTAGTCCCATTTTTTATACAGACCTTACTTTACTTGTCACCTGTGGCGTACCCTAGTGCGCTACTTAATGAGCCGCTGCGCACATTATATGGCATCAACCCTATGGTGACAGTATGCGACGGCTTCCGCTGGGCTTTGTTGGATACCCCAACGGTAAGCACGCCATTTGATACATTGATTATTCAATCAGGCTATGTGTTCAATAACGAAATTGTCACTTTATATCCATCAACAATGATTGTATCGTTTGTTGTTGCGACAACTTTATTTGTCAGTGGGTTGTTGATCTTTGGCCGCATGGAAAAGAGTTTCCCGGACTTGATATGAGTGAATCAGTTATTGAAGTACACAATGTTAGTAAGCGTTATCGTATTGGCAGTGCCCAAAATCAACATTCAGCTTTTAAGCAAACTTTAGATATTTTCTGGGAACCGATCAAACGGTTACGGTCATTAGCGCGTAATCAATTGCCCACAGACGCAGATCATGAGATTTGGGCGTTAAAAGATATTTCGTTTAATGTTGAAAAAGGCGAAACATTAGGGTTAATTGGCACTAATGGTAGTGGTAAAAGCACGATGTTGAAGATTATTTCTAACGTTGTGCGTCCATCAGAAGGGCATGTGCGCACTGTTGGCCGCATCAGCTCTTTGCTGGAAGTCGGCGCTGGCTTTAACCCTGAGTTGACCGGACGCGAAAACGTCTATCTTAAAGGGATGTTGCATGGGATGACGCGGGCAGAGGTCAACAGTTATTATGATCGCATCGTTGATTTCTCTGAAATTTCACAATTTATGGATACACCGATGAAACGTTATTCCTCTGGCATGAAGGTGCGCCTGGGATTTTCTGTTGCTGCGATGATGAACCCCGATATCTTCATCGTTGACGAAGCGTTTGCTGTGGGTGATGTTGCTTTTAGAGAAAAGTGTATGTCAGAGATTGAGCGCATACACCGTATGGGCAAAACTGTGCTTGTCGTCAGCCATTCTATGGGGCATATCACGCGCTTATGCGACCGTATCATCTGGCTGGAAAAAGGCCAGATTATTATGCAAGGTAGTGTAGAAGATGTCTCGTCTTCATATCTGCAAAAAACAGTGGAAGCAAAACAAAAAGAGCTTAAACTAGAACGCCGTAAGGAACGTGCTGATACAATTGCCAAGGGTGAATTTTATGAAAATCCCGGTCATTTGATTGCAGGGCCAAACAATGATAAACCGATGACTATCCGTGAAGTGAAATTGTTAGATGCGGAGTTAAGCATCAACGACGAGTTCGACTTTGCTGATGGTTTGACTGTCGAAGTGACTTATGATGTCAATAAGCCGACGAGAGGTCACTTGATTATTTTTGTCAATGCGTATCCGTCAAATTTCCGTGTCTTGGGTATTGGGGATGCTGATACGGATGAAACATGGCGCAATGAACGCCAACCAGGGCAGTATACAGCACGTTTGAAAATCCCACCTAAGTGGTTGAACGCAGGCTTATATACCCTCACAATTACTGTTAGTATGCCATACATCTCGATCTATGATCGACATGATAAAGTGTTGGAATTTGAAATCAACGACCGTCATAGCTCCCGGCCTGATTGGTATATGAAAGGACCTAGACCAGGTGCCATCGGGCTGGATTTACCGTGGGAATATATTGGCGACTCCCCGGTTAAGTCTACACAAAAGCAGGAGTCCAAGTCGTGATGCGATTATTGCAACAATGGAGTGAGCGTTACCGCTTTACCCATATTTTAGCGGCCAGCTTCGTGGTCAGTATAGCGTTGACCAGTGTCCTG
>DAOTTT010000382.1:0-10672 GCA_034437635.1 Anaerolineae bacterium
ACCGCCGCGCTCTGTGACAGCCTTTAGCGATTCGATGAGTCGTTTTTCTTCTGCGTCACGGTTCGCATGGAGCTTGCCGCCGTAGGTGCTTTCCAGCACGAGCACATCGGACTTAATCTTCGGGATTTCCGCACTGACGACGGCTCGTTGATCGTTCATCGAGACATCGCCGGACATGACCAGTGTGCCTTCTTCGCTCTCAAATACGAGGATCGCCGCCCCCGCGATATGCCCGGCGGGGTAATATGTCACTTGGAGGGCTTCGCCGAGTTTGATCGCCTGTTTATATTCCACCGTCTCGAAAGCGTCCATCAAGCGGGACGAGGCGACCTCGTCAAAGATCGGGAGTTCGCCTTCTTCTTCTTGCTTGCTCTTCATAATGCGTTGCGCGTCGTTTTGCAAAATGCGCGTGAGAACCTGCGTGGGGCGGGTGGCTAAAACCGGCACATGGGGGTACTGCTCCACCACAAGCGGCAACGCGCCGGTATGGTCGGTGTGGGCGTGGGTGAGCAAAATAACATCTGGGCCGCCACTTTCGCTAATTGGGCGCAAATCCGGCAGTTGATCATTTTTGATGCCGCGATTACTGCGCGGCGAGATACGTATACCCGCATCAACGAGAATACGCTTTCCGGCGATTTCGATCAGGGTGCTACTGGCACCAACTTCGTCTGCGCCGCCTAAAAACGTTAATTTCATAACGTGTTCCTTGATTTATCTTTAGTTGCTTTTAATCCAGGTGGAACCACAGAATAATGTGAATGTCGTGTTTTGACAACGACAAAAATGCGCCTCCTACGGTATAGGACGGCAAATTTGCTGTCCAGTACAATAACGAATCTATCCACACTATTTTGTGATCACACCTGGACCTGAATTATATAACTTAATGCGCTAGGTTAGAAGCCGACAACCCCTTCTGTCTTATGAAACGTCCATGCCGGGCTTTCTACGCAATCTACTTGAATAAAGCTCAAGTTCAGTGGGTAGATGCGCCAGGTATAGTTACCTGCTGCTTCTGGCAGGTCAACACCCGCGTTGACGGTGACGTTCTGGCGCAAGTCAACCGTCTTTTCGTAGACGATTTCGCCATCGTCATCAAAGATACGCAGCAGATTACGCGAAGCTTGGGGGCCACGCCACGTAAAGTTGATTAATCCGGTGCCGTCAACTTCAAAAGCATAGTTTATCGGTGTGAGCACTTCCCAGGGGACGCATTCAACGCGGTTAGGGTCGGGCGGTGCATCGCCGGGGACGCGCAACACCTGATTGACGACGATCACATTAGCATCAGGTAGGCAGTTGCCGGCGGCGAGTTGCTCGGCGGTGGTGCCGTATTGCTCCGCGATGCGTGCGAGCGCGTCAAGCGGTTGAACGGTATAGGTGAGCGTCCAATCTGTGCGCCGCTCACACGGGACATCCGGCGTAAGTGATGGCGTTTCCAGGCCGTTAAAGCCAGGGTTATCGACTTCAACGCGCAATGTAGGCCGAGCGGTTTCCGTTGGCGCGATGGTCGGCTGTGGTGTGATCGTCGGTGGTTCTAGGGTAGGCGGCGGGCGCAGTGTGACCGTCGGGATGGGGGTAACGCTAGGTAACGGCGTATTCGGCGGGAATGTCTCCGTTGCTGTGGGTTGTTGCTGCTGTTGTTGTGCTGCTGCGCCCACGTTCTGCTGGCGGTGGAGCGTGTCTGCGCGGCGTTGGGTAACTTCAATATTGATGATGGTTAAGATTGTGGCTATGAGCAGGCTGCCACCTATGAACGCTATCAATAGTAATGTTCTAAACCCTTTCATCGGCTGTTTGCTCCTCTTTTGGGCGGGCGATAACCCGGCCTTCTACGAGATCATAAGCAGTATCGACATAATCCACGACGATAGGATCGTGCGACACGATGATAAATGCGGTACCTTGGCGCTCTGCGATGCCTCGAAACAACGCCATGATGCGGCGGGCGGTGCGCGTATCCAGGCCGCTGGTGGGTTCGTCGGCCAAGATTAGCGGCGGGCGTAGGGCTAATGCTCTGGCGATGGCGACGCGCTGCCGTTGACCGCCGCTGAGTTGCTCCGGCATGTGGGTCGCCCAGGCGCTCAGGCCGACGACTTCCAGCGTGGTTTTAGCGCGTTTATTGCGCTCGAAGATGCCAAACCCTGGCAAGCGTAACGCCAGATCAATATTTTCCAGGGCGGTATATGTGGGCATTAACGTGTAGTTCTGGAAGATAAAACCAATCTGACGGCGGCGCAGACGCGCCCTGCGACCTTCCCGCAGTTTGAGTATATTCTTATCTTGAATGTAAATATCGCCCTGTGTGGGGTGATCTAACGCGCCAATGAGGTTGAGCAACGTCGTCTTACCACTGCCGGAAGGCCCATATAACGCGATGAGTTCCCCGGCCTGTAAGCTGAGATCAACGCCGCGTAACACATGGACGGCGCGTTGGCCTTGCCCGAACGCGCGATGAACATCATCAACACGGACGACTTCACCGCTGTATACTGTGGGTTGTCGTGCCATTATGCTTCAGCCTTTTTCTTCTTCCGGCGCAACAACCGCCGCAGCAATCCGCGCTTTTCCGGCGGCTTATCTTGGGGCAACATCGTTTCTAAAAGTGCCCCGGTTTCGTCTTGTTCTTCCATCTCCGGGCGTAAGAGCACCCCCTCCGGGCGGATTTCTACGGCGACCTTGTGGGCGGTGCCCAAGGTATTCTGCGCGGCTTCTGGCAATCGAATGCGGCCATCGGCGGCGATCTGGCGACTGGTTAGGTCTTCGTGTCCGCTTAAATCTTGACCGAGTGCGCCGTCACGCAACGTCAAGATGCGATCCGCATAATCGGCGATCTCCATATCATGGGTGACCATCAACACGGTAAGGCCGTATGTCTCGCGCAAGTCCATCATTAAATCCATGATTTGCGCGGCTGTTTCACGGTCTAATGCGCCGGTTGGCTCATCCGCTAGCAGTAGATGGGGGGCGTTAGCGAGTGCGACAGCAATGGCTATGCGCTGTTGTTGCCCACCGGAAAGCTGCGCCGGGCGTTTGCGTATATGGTCGCCCAAGCCGACGGCGTGCAGTAATTCTTTAGCGCGTTTGCGGCGTTTGAAGGGGTTCACCCCGGCCAGCATCATCGGTAATGTGACGTTGCCCAAGGCGGTGCGGTGCGGCAAGAGATTACGCTCCACTTGTTGCCACACAAAGCCCACTTGCCGCAAGCGATAATCGGCTAGCCGTTTGCCTTTGAGTTCCAGTAGGTTTTGCTCATTGACGCTCAATTGCCCGGCGGTAGGGGTATCCAATCCACCGAGTAGGTTCATCAAGGAGCTTTTGCCTGCACCACTAGGGCCAATGATGGCGATCATTTCGCCGCGGTCCATCTCAAAGTCGATACCACGCAGCGCGACGATCTCGTGATTGCTGATTTTATACGCTTTGACGACCTGTTTACAGCGAATATAGCTCATGGCAGCACGACTTGATCGCCTTCTGACAAGCCACCGACGACCTCAATGCGATCATCTGTCTGTAGGCCGATTTCAATATCAACGACGCGCTCACCATCCTCTGTGCGGATGACGACGAATGTGCGATTTTGAAATGTGCGGATCGCACGCGGCGGCAGATAAAGCACGTCCTCGCGGGTTTGTAATGGCATTTCAACCTCAATCAATTGGCCTAATTGCAGTTGATCCACAAAATCCGCCGCGATGCGCACTGTTTGATCCGCTTCCTGGCTGGTGAAGGGCTTCGTCCGCACCACACATTGCACCCGCGTTTCTTCGCGATTGGCGATCTGGCAGATGCCTAATTGCCCGACATCCAAGCGTTGAATGTCGTTAAAACTCAAATTTGCGATGATCTCGCTAGGATCCGACAAGGCCAGGGTAATAACCTTGTTAAAAGCTTGCACCGTATCCCCTGGGCGGATCGTCACCTCAAGCACAACCCCACCAAACGGGGCGAATAATGACGATTGCGTAATCTGTTCGCGGATTTGATCGACTTGCAGTTGGGCGCTGCGCAACGAGTCGATCAGGTCATCACTCACGCCTGCGCCTTCAACCGCGCTTTGTAGCTGTATTTCCGCTTGGAGTTGTTGATTTTCCGCATTGAGCATTTGATACTCCCAATTGCGATATTGCTCTGCGGCGGAGTAGTAGCTGTTTTGGGCGCTGCGCACACCACGCCGGGCGTTCTCTAGTTGATCTAAGGCGCTATTGACGGCGGATGCCGGGCTGGCTGCATCACTGATAGCGGCCTTGTAGCTACGTTCGGCGGACTCCAAAGTTTGCTGCGCGTTCTCCAGGCCGATGATGGCGTTATTCAACGCGATCCAAGGGGCGCTTTCTTGCTGTTGCTCGAGCGATAAATTCGCATTAGCTAGGGCGCTTTGTGCGCCAAGCACGGCATCGCCGCTTTCGCTACCACTGGCGACGCGGCGTTCGGCTGTCTCCAGGTTGAGTAGGGCGCTATCCAGTTGATTTTCCAAGTCTTGGATCTGGAAATCGGCTAATAGGGCATCCGTCTGGACGCTATCCCCCCGTTGCACATTGACGGAGCGCACGGTGCCATTGACGGGAAAGCTCAATGCCTGTTGGTCACGCGGGAGCCATTGCCCGGTGAACTCTAAGCGTTCTTGAACAACACCGCGTTCAACGGCGACAGTTGGGCGCTCGGCTACGGGCGGCGGCGGAATTGATGTAATCGTCGGTTGGGCTTCTTGGGCGGCATCAGGGCCGGTGACATCCTCTGTCGCACAAGCCCCCAAGATGAACGGTATGATAATAAGCAAATATAAGGATCGCAAAATCCGTTGTTGCTCCTTTCCAATAGACATCAAGCATCCCCCAAGCGGACAACGTTAGCGAGTTGCTCCCGGCTGAGTACCAGCGTTAAAATCAGCGTCACCGCTAACAATACCCCGGCAAAGATACCATATACGATCACAATTTCATCCCATGCTACGCGAACCAAATACGGCGGCAATCCACCGCTGAAGTCGAGCAGAGGCAGGAATAATACTGTCGTCGCAATACCGATAGAAGTTCCCGCTAGGATGCCACTGATAGCGGCCAACCCTTGTAGAATCATCACATAGATGCCAACGGCAAAGCCACTTAAGCCCATCGCACGCAATGCGCCTAACTGCGTCGATTGTGCCCGGAATGAGGCGGTGCTTTGGATGATGGCAGCGATGAGGGTTAAGGTGATGGAGGCGACAAATCCGACGGATAGAAAGCCAAGTACGCCACGTCTAGCAGGCTCCGCACGAGCCGCGCTTAGGGTGCTACTGGGTTCAATAAAACGGATTACAGGAAAATCTATGTCGCGGATCGCAGTTTGTATATCCTCAACCCTTACATTGCTGCTGGTGGTCAGCCACACGTCATAGGGTAGGGCTGTGCCGACAAGCTCGAAAATGGGGTCAATATTGCCGATGATGAAAAAATCGCTTTCTTCGTCGTTGGGGTCAAGTGTCGGGAAGTAGTCGATGGTATCAAGCACGCGCACGCGCTGCTCAAACCATGTGTTGAGCGCCTGCACACCGAGCGTCACCTCTTGGCCGGGGATGATGTTATAGTTTGCGGCGGCCTGTGCGCTGACGATAACGCCGGTGCGGTCGGTGGCTAAGGTGTTCATCAAGGCCGCTAGGGATTGGTCGGCGAAATCTTCCCGAAAACGTGCAATAGCGGGCATATCCACGCGATCAATCGCTATGATGCGCCCCTGTGCGCGTTGCGTCCCGATGGTAAGCTGTGCCGGGTACCGTCCAACGCGGCTTACATAGGCTATGCCCTCAATCTCACGGAGTTCGTCAACAGGTGGCACATTGTACCCGGTGACAGTCTGTGTGGTTTGTCCGGCACCGTCTGTCTCGCTTTCTGTCTCCGCATCCACTGCGGTGATGAGCACCATATCTGCGCCGACTTGATAGTTGATTGTATCCACCAACGAGCGGTCTAATGTAGAGGCCATAGACGCGGTAAATCCGGTTAAGCTGAGTGTAAAAGCCATCATCAGCAATGCGCCCCGGTAGCGCCCAATAGAACGGGTGAGTTCGCGTAAGGCCATCATCAATGTGATGTTGCGTGTAATGCTGATAACCCGTGCGCCGATGCTCATCAACATCGGCCACAAGCGCAGGAAGATCAACGCCAAGGCCAGTGCGAACAAGGTCGGTCCGATGAATACTAGCGGATCGCTAAAGGCCGCGCCTTGCTCCGCGACTAGGCCGCCTTGGTTGTTCAACGTATACAGCACATACGCCGCCGGGAACAAAAGCAGGATGTCTAAGTACATGCGTTGCCACCATGCTTTAGCGGCGGTCGTGCGCTGTTGACGATAGCTGTTGATATTCTGCCGGGTGATCTGCCAAGCGAGAAACAAGCCACTGCTGGCCGCAATTAACGCTGTTGCTGCGCCGATGAGTAACGACTGCTGCGTGACGATAACGTCATTTACAGAACCGGTCGCGTTGAACTCCAAAAAGGATTGTGTGCGCCCGACTAAGCGCACGATCTCCGGCGAGATGGCTACGCTCAAGCCCAGGGCGACAGCGGCCATAAAGAGCCACATCAAAATATGCACCGCCAAAATGCCAACACGACTCATGCCCCGGCTGCGGAGTTTGACATCCTCCCCTTGCTGCCGGGTGACTAATAATCCCGCCACCAACGACACGAAATACAGCACCAAACCGCCTACTGGCGCGATGATGATAAACAGTTGTTGCGTAAGGCTGTTGACCTCATCATTGAAGGTCTGGAGTTCTTCCTGTGGGGTGAGGTCGTTACGGATACCGGGTAAGGCCGCGTCAATGGCGCGGCCAGCGTCGATGAGGCTGGTTAAGATGGTGCCAACCTGGGTTGTACGCACGTCAGCGGCATTGAACGAGACGAACCACGCCGCTTCATCAATGGGGTTGTCGAGGTCGCCTAAGATGCTGTCCAGCGTGGCGCGGTCAGCGACAAGCATCACCTCATCGAAGAAACGTGGCGTGAAGATCCAAGACGAATCATCCGGGTTAAATGGCCGCCACAGCGCCGCGACTTCAAACGTCGCTTGTCCGCCGCCTGCTCGCTGTGCCTGGAGTTGATCGCCAATTTGTAAGCCTGTGCGGTAGAACAAACCCTCCGGCAAGAGGATCGGTACGGTATCGTCCGGGGATGATGGCGGCCATGTGCCCGCCGTAATGTAAATTTGATCTTCTGCACCGCTGATCGTTGCTAGGCCAAGTGTGCCAAGGTTCAGTTGCTCCATCCGCACGGACCATGTACCCCCGCGTGTATAATGGATCACTCGGTCTGTGGGTAAACCAACGGTGTTGACCATATTAGCAACGGTGGCTTGCTCTGCTCGCTGGACATCGGTCATGGCGATGTTGCCGTTCCATGCACCGAGATAGCGATAGCGTACCGCTAACGGCGGGTCAGGTAGGCGACTGCTGAACAAATCGCTATAGACAGCATCCACATAGAGCGTCAAGCTCAAAGTGAGCGTTGTTGCAACGCTCAAACCAAGCAACACCCACAGTACCAAAACAAGGTGCTGCCGGATGCGCTCTACAGTGAATAGCAGAATATCAACAATACGAAACATAAGTTTACCCTGGTTAACACAAGGCGTTCTAAGAACACTCCATAAAATAAGGATACAGCAAATCGCTAAGGCTGTTTCAAGAAAATAATGAGCTGTTCAGGAAAACGCCATTTTGCCCTCACCCTAAATCCCTCTCCCTCATGGAGAGGGACTTACAAAAGCGTTTTTCTCCCCCTCTCGCAATGCCGAAGGCACGTTCGGGAGAGGGGGTGAGGGCAAAGGTATCACCACATCACGAAGCGTTTATTCTCTGGAAAAGCCTTACTCTAATTCAGGCAAAATATCCCCGGCGGATGGATCAATGCGTACCGCACAATCTCGGAATTGATTGTAGTAAGTGATCGGATCATCAACGCCAAGCTGGAAGTTCGGGATGCCGGCTGTGCATTCACGGAAGGCCGCTGTGAACTGCTCTGCCTCCTGCAAGCGGAATTCTAGGTCGATCTCCTCATCGCTGAGGACGTAATCGTCGAAGACGCGGCTAATCCAGAAAATATCCAAGGTCGCCGCGCCAAGTCCGCTTTGCTCCGGCACAACCAATGTGTTTGGCTGTTGCAGTAGATTGTCGAATTCACGATAGAAGTTAATCGTGTCTTCGCCTTGTGCGGCGATAAGTGCCGGATCATTGAGCAGATTACGGTTGGCTGGCATGGCACTAATGAGGTCGCTGCGTTGGGTTAAGCTGCTGATGAAGCGATAGCACGCTTCTACATTGGTGCTGCTACTGCTGATGTAGGCTACACTCAAGCTATAATTCGCGCTGTTGAACTGCGACCCTGCTGGAAAGGGGATGGTAATATCCGTGTTTTGGGGCTGATCGCCGTCAGCACCACCGCCGAAACCACCAAACCCGCCCAATGTATCACTATACAATGCAGGGGGTTCGCTGTCATCCAAGAAGATGCCACCGCCACCGAAGTTGATGATGCGTTCGTAGCTCATGAGTTCATCACGGGCAAGATCAAGCACTTGACGAATGGCTTCTATCGTTTGTGGATCGCTAAAGTTTAACGTCGGCGGTGTCGTGCGGTAGTTGAACGGCAAGCCGCCGTAAGCGATGATCAACGTGTAAAGGTGTGCCCCGCCGAATTCGTCCGGTTGATAGGGGATGCTGTCGGGATTGTTATTCTTGAGCGTGCGCAAGGCTTGCTCGAAGTCGGCTATTGTCCAGCCGATGTAAGGCGCGAACGCCCCAGCATTGGCAAATAAGGTCGGGTTATGGCGCATAATCTGCGGCGCGACAGAGATTGGTAAACCAAACGTCTGCCCGTTAATTTGCACTTGCTCGAATACGCTGGCGACAAAAGTATCCTGGGTCACGTTCGGGTCAGTTGCAATCAGCGGGTCTAGTTGAATCAGCAAGCTCAGGTCGTTTGCATCTTGGACTAGGTTATTGCTGGTATAAAAGCAATCATAATCTTCTGCGAGTGGCTCTAGGCCGAAGGGTAATGCACGGTCAATCACGACACGTCCCACTTGCGGATCGCTCGCGGCGAAGTCCACAGCGGCGGCTTGCCAACCGTCTTCATTCGGCAATGGGTTGACAAATGATGCAACGCCAAAGTTCAAGATGACTTCGCCAGGGGCGACCTCGACCGGGGGCGGTGGAGTGGCGACAACCAACGGGGCTTCTTGCTGGCGGGCATCCGCGGCGATCAAGCGATCTTGTTGGGTGGTTAAAGCGTCGTCAAGCGCGGTTTGTACGGTCGTTTCTGGGTTGCGCAAATCCGCAAGCACGGATGAAATCACCCCGGCGAAGCGGAGTTCGCTGGCCGGGAGGCCGTTTTCTAGCGCCGCGATGATAACTTGCTCTTCTTCCGGCGTGGTGTTGGCACCAAAGTTAAACGCACCTTCGCTTTCTGCTTCAACACCTTGCAGGCTGCGGCGGGCTGGACGACCGGAGAAGAAAGCGCCTGCTGCCTCCGGGCTTTGTGATAAAAATTTAACGAGATTATAGGCGGCCTCTGGATAGCGTGTGCCACTGCTAATGCCGAAGCCGTTGACCACTAACCCGGCTCTGCCACCCGGTAACAATGTAATTTGTCGCTCCACTGCGTCACCGCTGAAGCGAATACCGCCGAAGCTGCTTTGACCAAGTTCTAACGGATAGCTACCGAAATCAATACCGCCGTCTTCGTTGGTAGGGAGCGTCAAAAAGCCCTCTTGTTCCAAGTTGCGCCAGATGCTCAAGAGGTTGGCTAGCTCTGGATTGCTGTAATCCGGTTCGTTCGGCAGGAAGCTATTGTCATAAAGGCCGTTGCCAAGCAAGCTGATGAAAAGCGCGTCGAGATCAGTGGTTAAGTTGACGAAACCCGGCACGGTGATGTTGCCTTCTTCATCAAATTGGGCGAGGCGACGGATCGCATTGTCCAGGTCAAAGATCGTCCAGTCGGGGGTGGGGTAGGCAAGCCCGGCAGCATCAAAGGCGGCAGGATCGTAATACAACACGATTGGCTCCGCGCTGACAGGTACCGCCCAAGTGCCCGCATCCCAGTTAAAGGACTGCAAAACCGGATCGAAGAAATCAAAGCTGTTGAAGTTTGGATCACTATTGATGAGCGGTGAGAGGTCGAGCAAATAGCCGGCGCGAGTAGCCTCCGGGGTGAGTGTATCGCTATCCACAACGAAAACATCCGCGCTACTGGCATAGTCACGCACATCGTTCAGGTAGTCTTCGACAGCGGCTTGTGGATTAAATGGCGATCCAAAGCCATCAGCGGCGACGATGTTGACGCTGATGCCAGGGTTTTGTGCTTCAAATTCATTAATAATGGAATCGCTGAATAAATCTTCTACGAACTCTGGCACAGAGAGTGAAATGACGATGGCTTCCTGTGCCTTGAGTGGTGCTAGTATCATGAACAATGCGACGATCATAATCGCCCAAACACGCGACGTTCGCATACTAATCCTTTCTATGGTGTGGATTAATTTTCGAATGTGAGCATAATACATGCCGATTGCAAACAGAGTGCGATGGCATTACGGTCTCGTAACCCTATTGTATTATCTGTTGCTATTTTTGACATGGGATTGACCTTAAGATTTCATGTAGATCATGATTTTGTCGATACGGTAT
>DAOTTT010000383.1:0-3466 GCA_034437635.1 Anaerolineae bacterium
GTCGCATCGCTTGGCGTGGGCGAAGTCGGTTACATCGCCACTGGTTTAAAAACCGTGCGCGAATGTCGCGTTGGCGATACAGTCACCCTGCGGGATGGCGGCGCACAAAAGGCATTACCGGGCTATGAACCTGCTAAATCAATGGTGTTCGCCGGGATTTACCCAACGAATAACGATGAATACCAAGACTTAAAAGACTCGCTGGAAAAGCTCCAGCTTAACGATGCCGCGCTGATTTACGAAGCGGAAAACTCCCAGGCGTTAAACTTTGGCTTTCGGGTGGGGTTCTTGGGGCTTTTCCACATGGAAATCATCCAAGAGCGACTCGAGCGCGAATATGATCTCGACATTCTCGTCACCGCGCCCAGCGTAAAGTATCATGTGCAGCAAACCAATGGCGAAAGCATAGAAATTGACAGCCCGGCTATGCTGCCGGACCCAACCACAATTGAAGAAGTCCGCGAGCCTTGGATGGAAGTGCAGATCTACACGCCACAAGATTACATCGGCGCGATTATGGATTTGACCATGAAGAAACGCGGCGAATATGTCACGACAGAATACCTCGATGCGACACGGGTTATCATCCATTTTGAAGTCCCACTCTCCGAACTCATTATCGACTACTACGACAAACTCAAGAGTGCTTCGCGTGGATACGCCAGCTTAGATTACACGTTCAAAGAATATCGCGCAGAAAATCTGGTCAAAATGGATATTCTCGTCAATGGCGACCCCCTAGACGCACTCTCTATGATCGTGCATCGTGATATGGCCTACGAAAAAGGCCAAAAGCTGGTGAGCAAACTCAAAGATATCATCCCGCGCCAAATGTTCACTATTCCCATTCAGGCCGCCATCGGCAATAAGATCATCTCGCGGGCCAATGTCAGCGCCATGCGTAAGGACGTGCTAGCGAAATGCTACGGCGGTGACATCACCCGTAAAAAGAAACTGCTAGAAAAGCAGAAAAAGGGTAAGAAGCGCATGAAGATGGTTGGCAGCGTGGAAGTCCCCCAAGAGGCGTTTATGTCGCTCTTGAGCCTGGATGATGATTAATCTCCCCACCATTTCACAAAAGCGCATCGCCATTCATGTTAAACCCGCTGCGGAACACGCCCTCCGCAGCGGGCATCCTTGGGTTTTCGATCAGTCAATCCGCAAGCAAAGCCATGAGGGACAAGCGGGCGACCTCGCAGTGATCTTCGACCGAAAAAGGCGCTTTTTAGCCATTGGTCTCTATGACCCGGACTCAATCATTCGTGTGCGGGTCTTACAACATCGCCAACAAGCGCAGATTAACGCGGCATGGTTTGCGGATCATATTCAAGCTGCCGTAGCCTTACGTGCGCCGTTAGCCGCACAACAAACTACCGGGTATCGTCTCGTACACGGTGAAAATGACGGTCTACCCGGCCTTGTGGTGGATCGTTACGCGGAAACCTTAGTGATAAAGCTCTACAGCGCCGCATGGCTGTCACATCTACAGGTCGTTATCGACGCTTTGCAAAATATCCACCCAGGATCACGGCTAATCCTCCGCATGAGCCGCAATATGCACGCCGCCGCGCAACACGCCAACTTACATGATGGGCAAACCCTCATCGGAGAACCGCCCCAAGCACCAGTAATCTTCTTGGAAAATGGGCTACGTTTTGCGGCAGATGTCGTCAACGGCCATAAAACCGGTTTCTTTTTTGACCAACGAGAAAATCGGGCGAGAGTGCGCGAATACGCGCTTAATCGGCGTGTCTTGGATGTCTTCTCCTATAACGGCGGTTTTTCGCTCTACGCGGCAGCAGGCGGCGCTAGTGTCGTCACCAGCTTGGATGTCAGCGCCCCCGCGTTAGAGTCTGCGCAGGCTAACTTCGCGCTTAACGCCATCACCACACCCCATCATTGCCTTGCAGCGGACGCATTCGACGGCTTGAACGCCTTACAACAACAGGGGCAAACCTTCGATATGATAATCGTTGACCCGCCCGCCTTCGCTAAAAAAGCTGATGAGATCAAAGGCGCATTGACAGCCTATATGCGCTTAACCACACTTGCCCTGCCCTTGCTGAAACACGGCGGCACGCTGGTGATGGCCTCGTGTTCGAGCCAAGTACGCCCGACAGATTTCTTCAGTACCATTATGCAGACGGTGAACAGCGCGGGCTATGCCATGCGCGATGTCGTCAAGACTAGCCACGCGCTCGATCATCCGATTGGTTTTCCAGAAGGCGAATATCTCAAGTGCTTATTCGCTACGGTCACGTAACCAATGCATAACAGCCTCGCGTTGACCTCCCGACAGACGCTTCCTAGCGACAAGCTCATCCATCAAATCACCCAAGTTGACCAACGCCCGATTATCAAGGCCAAAAACGGTGATCGTCTGCTGGATGTCCAAGCCGACGCGCTGCGCCTTTTCGATAAGTTGCGGCGGAATTTCCCGCTGAATGTTGGCGAGCAAGATCGCCGGGTGCCCGACATCATACGCGCCGATCAAATCATGTACGCCGGGCGCATCTGTGCCGAGGCTGTAAACTAAGGGTATATCCGCCGCCAAGCTGACAGCCGTTCCGAAAGGCACAGCATCCACCGTACACACTAAGCGATCCACCCCGACGCAAAACTTAACCGCTTGCTCTGCCAACGTGCGCAGCACCTCCGGGTAAGATGGCAACAAGCCTATATTGATCTTGATCGGCGCAGCATCATCACCAAAGCGACCAAACTGCACCAAGCCCCCTGCCATAAGCAAATCAATTAACGTCATCGCAGTGCCTCCAATTGTGAGCGGATCGCTTGCGCAAAATCATCGCTGCTATCCGCATAGACAACATCATCACCAATAACGCGCAAGGTCACATCCGTCAAAGTGAGTGTGTTCGCTGTGATGTCATAACGGTAATCTACTATGTGGTTTGAGGTGATCGTCAATGCACCACGATCAGCCCGTTGGATATACGCGCCGACATCTGCGCCCGGCGCTAGCGTCACCGCGTCCGCAGCGAAGGCGTTTTCATCAGAAATTGTCGCAAACGCTGCCGATGCAAACGCCCCATGTATGATCGCCAATTTTTCCCCGGCGATATAACTGAGGGTACGCTCTAAGGCAATAGCGCCTGCTGCCCCAATCGCTAAATAAGCGGCAAGATCAAACATATAACCACAGACGACATTTCGTGTTTGCTTGATAATCGCTTTACCAAAGGGCAAGAACGGATCATCATAGCGCCGGATAGGAAGCGGCATCTTCATCACTTCTGGCCGGAGCAACAACACAAGGTCACTCTCCGCATGAAGACGGCGCACTTTATCGAGAAAATCCATTTTTATGTATCCTTCAAGTAATGATGGGCTTACACCAGTAACTACTCAGGTATGTGCTGATTTGCATATTGCCCCGGTTCAAAACCGCAGGTTGAAGGCATGAAATAGAGTTAAGATCGCAAGACATCTAGCAAAAAGTCTTCAT
>DAOTTT010000384.1:0-8059 GCA_034437635.1 Anaerolineae bacterium
ATGCCGTCCTCGTTTAATTTTGTTAGTCATTCTACGATTTTAGCAGAAAGCAGAAGCGGCTTCCTCCACCCGCTAAAGCAGGTGGTTTCCGCCGCATAATTTCGATGAAGATTGTAGCACAATTAAGGCAAGATTGATTTAAGAGCGATATAATTTATTCGTAACTACTCAGGTATGCTCTGATTTGCTTACTGCCCCGGTTCAAAACCGGGGGCTAGCCCACTGCAGCGCATGTATGCGCCACCCGTAAACGGGCTGTATAAAATGATCTTTCACGCTGACTAGCCCGTTTACGGGCTTCCTGGCGTTTAATGTCGCCATCGGCTTTGAGCCGATGCGGGATATAGGCTTTACCTGAGTCGTTACATTTATTCTTTGTTGCTTGTCTCTGTTACTTGATCGAAGACCATCTCTAACGGGAGCAAAATGCGGAAGGTGCTACCCTGGTTGATTTCGCTTTCGACTTCGATATTCCCTTGATGCGCCATGATGATCTTCTGTGCCATCGCGAGACCTAGCCCCGCGCCGCCATCTGCCGGGCGGTGATCGTCGGCGCGGTAGAATTGCTCGAAGATGTGCGGCAGCTTATCCGGGGCGATACCAACGCCGTTATCTTTGATGGTGAGCATCGCCCGGCTGTTCATCAGCCCGGTTTTGATCTCGATTTGGCCGCCGTTATTGGTGTATTTGAGCGCGTTATCCAGGATGCTATCTAATGCTCGGCGCAGTCGCCCGGCATCGACATTGACGAAAAGTGCCTGCCGGGTGGGGTAGAAGTGCAGCGATAAATTGCGTCGTTCTGCGATGCGGCTGTAATCCAAGATGACCTTTTGCATAAATTGATTAAGGTTAATTTGGCGGTAGGTATAGGTTTCGTCGGGTTGGTTGAGCTTGCCCATCTCCAGGATATTGTTAATCATGGTTTCGAGTTGCTCGGTGCCGGTTTTGATCTTCTGGCGATATTCGCGGTCTTTTTCTGGCGGTAGGTTATCGCGCAGGATCAAGTGCGAGGCGGCTTTGAGTAAGGTCAGCGGTGTTTTGATGTCGTGGGCGATCTCGTCAATGAAGCGTTTGAGGAGGTCAACACGTTCACGGTCGAGCGAGAGTTTGAGTTCTTCGGCTTCGCGGGCTTTGCGCTCTTGGATGTTGCGGATACTGATGGCGACACCATCGGTGCTAGGGGTGATTTGATGATAGTACCAACCGCTGCCGGGTTGATCCGTTGGGATGACAAATTCTTCCGCAAACCCGCTGCCGGTTTCTGCTACACGCTTATATTTATTGAAGAAGCCGTTGGTGTGGCTAGTGGGCAAGACTTCGCAAATACTTTTCCCAATTAGCTGTTCGCGTGGTATGTTGAGCTGTTCTTCCGCTACGTTATTGATATCAATAAATGTAAAGTCGATGATCGCGCCATTGGCATCCGTTACCTTTTGTAGCAGATAGAAAGCGTCTAGGCTGCTGCGCATGGCGGCGCATAGACGTTCTTCACTGATGGTGAGTTGTGTGGCTTGGTCTTCTACGCGCTTTTGGTCGCGGCGGCGGAGCCAGTTCGACGAGGCGATGAGCACGCCGTTGACCAAAATAAACAGATTGCTAAAGATGGTGGCGATCTCTTCGTATTCCGGCAGAAAGATAGGTGATACGTTGTTCGTAGCGGAGATAACGTTAATGTAAATGAGGCTCATCAGCGTGCAGAGAGCGACTAACGCGGTGGAGTAGAACAGGCTGACGATGAAAATCGGCAATAACATGATGACGGTGACAAGTGGATTTACATATATAGCCACAAGCCATAAAGACAAAATCGACGTTACAATCGTGATTAAAAATTTGCCGATTGTATAATGTGGTGTGCGGCTAAGATAATAGGCGATGCCACAATTGACGGTGCCGATTGCAATCAATGGAATAGCTTCTAAATCCGGCACGAGAAAAATGAGGATCATGACTGTGATGATGTGGACGGTGATTAAAACAAGCGAAAAAGCCGCTAAAAAGCGGGCTTCTGCGTATTGGGCGATATTGGTAATGCTATGATGCGGCGTGATGGATCGCGTCCACCACGATAAAGCGTGTGTATTCACGGGCTTTATAATTTCTGTTTGATTGTTTATGTACTTTTATTTTATAGCACAATTTATTTGCAAATTTGAATTTTGCTGAATTTTTTATATTTTGCCCGGTGATGTTCTCACCGGGCAAGATAAGATTAAAGTTGGGCTTTGGCGGCGGCGATGACTGCTGCCGCCGTGAGGCCGTACTCTTGGTAGATGCGCTCATAAGGGGCGGATGCGCCGAAGGTGTCCACGCCGATGATCGCGCCGTCCTTGACATATCGCTCCCAGCCGAGGCTGCGCCCGGCTTCGATGCTGACGCGGGCGGTCACGCGGGTGGGTAGCACGCTCTCCTTATATGTTTCTTCTTGTTGCTCGAATAGCTCCCAGCTTGGCATGGAAACCACCCGCGCCTTAATGCCTTCTTCCATGAGTGAGTAATAGGCTTCGTGGGCGATGTGGACTTCACTGCCGGAGGCCATCAAGATGACCTGTGGCGTGCCTTCGCAATCCGCGAGGGTGTATGCGCCGTGTGCGACCCCGGTATGAATGTGCTCCGGGTTGGGCAGCACGGGCAAATTCTGCCGGGTGAAGATGAGTGTGGCCGGGCCGTCGAGCATCATGGCGGTGCGCCAGGCGGCGGCGGTCTCGTTGGCATCTGCCGGGCGGAAAACTGTCATGTTCGGGATCAAGCGTAGGCTCATGACGTGCTCAACGGGTTGGTGCGTGGGACCGTCTTCGCCCAGGCCGATGCTATCATGCGTGAAGACATAGGCCGTCGGGATGTTCATCAACGCGCCTAAGCGCATGGTAGGACGCATGTAATCGCTGAAGACCAAGAACGTCGCGGAGTACGGGCGAACGATGCCGCCATGCAGCGCCAATCCGTTGACGATCGCGCCCATGCCATGCTCGCGCACACCAAAGCGTAGGTTACGGGCGGCGGGCTGACCAGCGCCGGTGTTCTCCGCGCCGCTGATAAGCGTTTTGGTGCTGCCGGCGAGGTCGGCATCCCCGCCGATCATCGTGGGGACGTTAGCGGCGATGGCGTTAAGCACTTTGCCGCTGGCGCTGCGGGTTGCCATCGCTTGCCCGGCTTCAAACGTGGGGATGTCCGCATCCCAGTTTTCCGGCAGCTTGTCGCTCCACGCATCGTCCCATTGTTGGGCAATGTCGGGGAAGGCTTCTCGCCATGCCTGGAAGGTGGCGTTCCATTCAGCTTCGTAGGCTGCGCCGCGCTCGACGGCTTCGCGCATATGTTCCAGGGCTTCGCCAGGGATGTAAAACGGCTGATCTTGCGGCCAGTTATATGCCTCTTTGGTGAGCGCGATTTCGTCTTCGCCCAGGGGGGAGCCGTGCGCCTTGCTGGTGCCGCCTTTGTTGGGGCTGCCATAGCCGATGATGGTATTGATGATAATCATCGTCGGGCGGGCGGTTTCCGCTTTGGCTGCTTCGATGGCGGCATCAATGGCCTGGGTGTCGTTGCCGTCTTCCACATGCAGGACGTGCCAGTTCCACGCCTCATAACGTTTGGCGATGTCTTCGGTAAATGTCATGTCGGCTGTGCCGTCCAGGGTGATCTTATTGGCATCATAGAGGTAGGTGAGCTTATGTAAGCCCCAATGCCCGGCTAGGGCGCTGGCCTCCATGCAGACCCCTTCCATGAGGTCGCCATCACTGACCAGCGCATAGGTGCGATGATCGACGATGATGTGATCGTCGCGGTTAAAGTGCGCGGCGAGATAGGCTTCTGCGAGTGCCAAGCCAACGGCGTTCGCGCTACCTTGCCCCAGGGGGCCAGTGGTGGTCTCTACGCCGGGGGTATCGTGATACTCTGGATGGCCGGGGGTTTTGCTCCCCCATTGGCGGAAGTTTTTAATGTCGTCCAACGAGAGATCGTACCCGGTGAGGTGCAGCAGCGCATAGATAAGCATCGAGCCATGCCCGGCGCTGAGGACGAAGCGGTCGCGGTTGGCCCAATGCGGGTTGCGCGGGTTCGCCCGTAGGTGATGCTGCCACAGGGTATAGGCCATCGGTGCTGCACCCATTGGTAGACCGGGGTGGCCGCTATTGGCCTTCTGCACCGCATCCATAGAAAGCGTGCGAATGGTGTTGATAGCGAGTTCTTGCAAGTTTGCGGGTGTGTCGATCAAAATGCTGTCTCCTTATATAAGCGTCTAACAATGAGACGCGATAATTAACAAGGCCTTACAAAATAACGGGGTGGCGCTTGTTGAGATAGACCACATGCACCTGTGTGCCGCGTTCCAGCGGGATTGGCCGCTGTTGGCTGCGCGGGTAAAAGTGATTGTCTTTACCTTTGATTATACTGCCATCCGGCGCGTTGAACGTGTAGCGGACACTCATCCGATTACCGGGGACCCTCTGCGCGAGGTGTCAAGGCAATCCCAGAGAAATAATGCGTAACTACTCAGGTATGCTCTGATTTGCTGACTGCCCCGGTTCAAAACCAGGGGCTAGTCCATTGCAGCGCATGTATGCGCCGCCCGTAAACGGGCTTCCTAGCGTTTAATGTCGCCATCAGCTTTGAGCCGATGCGGGCTATAGGCTTTACCTGAGTAGTTACAATAATGCAGCAAAATCAGTTCAGGTCGCAGGATTGCTTGAGCTTTTCTAGATTACTGCCGCGAACATTGGTGTAATTTAAATTCTGGAAAAGCCTAAAGTAGAAGTAAGGATTTTTTCTCATGATGAGTGCCTTTGCGATTACCTAAGATAGTTTGTTATAGTATTCGCCACAGCCGATTATAAGGAATAACGATGTATTTGACCATTGACGGCCAACGTCACGCGCTGACCCCGGTGCAGGCGTTCCGGGTGGCGCACGATCTCCCGGCGACCTTTGGCGTGGCGTACTTCGAGCCAAAGGATTTTACGGGTTTGGCGGCGTTGGATGCTCGTGGGGCGGCATTGGATGATGTGCGGGCGCAGGTACTCGCGGCTTTGCCGGATGCCACGCCGCTTGATACGCTGTTGCCGGCGGTCCCGGCGTGGTGTGGGCACTTTCGGCAGGCGTTAGAGCGCGTCAATGAGACGGTCAAGCTCAAACAGGTTGAGATTGATTATGCCGTGAATGGCTTTGAGGGCGTGCTGCAAGCGGTCGCTTTCGCCTGGATGCGGTCGCGGGCGACACAGACCCCACCGCCGTCTTTTGCAGAAGTCTATGCGGTGTGGCTGGATGACAGCGTGCGTATCTCGCAGCGCGTGCATACATACGTGGGCTATATGGTGCAGGTCATCAACACAGCCTATGGGCGGGCGGGGTTGGTGGTGCGTTGGGGCAATGCAGTCGCTTATGTGCATGATGCCGCGCTAGGGTGCCCGGCGGAGGGCTTTATGGTAGGGTTGTTGCGGGCGATTGTCCAGAAAATTGTAATTTAAGCCCACGCTAAATTATGATACACTAGCCCATCGCAGGGGTAAAACCACAACCAATTTTGATTAAAGTGTTTTAGTATAAGCAAAGTACGGGCCATCTCGCCCGAATAATTGTTCGCTTGAGGTAAGTTCGTTATGGCAAAGAGATTACACCAGACCCCCATCGCTATTATCGGCATGGCTTCGGTCTTTCCTAATGCAATGAATGTACGGGAATTTTGGGACAACATCGTTAACGGGGTGGATTGCATCACTGATGTGCCGCCGTCGCGTTGGAACATTGACGATTACTACGACCCCGACCCCAAAGTGCCGGATAAAACCTACAGCAAACGGGGCGGCTTTTTGCCCGATATTGACTTCGACCCGATGGAGTTTGGCTTACCGCCGAACATCCTGGAAGTGACCGATGTTTCGCAGATGATCGGCTTGGTGGTCGCACGGGATGCGATGCAAGATGCCGGTTATGGCGATGCGAAGATTGAAATCCGGGATAAGACGGGCGTTATTTTGGGCGTTGGCGGCGGGCAAAAGCTCATCACGCCATTGACCAGCCGCTTACAACATCCGGTATGGCGCAAGGCGCTGGAATCCAGCGGGATTGTGGGCGAAGAAGCCGACCGCGTGATCGACAAGATGAAGGCCGCTTATATCCGCTGGGAAGAAAACAGCTTCCCTGGTATGTTGGGCAACGTCATCGCCGGGCGCATCGCCAACCGCCTCGACCTGGGCGGGACAAACTGTGTGGTGGATGCGGCGTGCGCGAGCAGTATGGCGGCGATGAAGCTCGCCGTCAGCGACTTGATAGAAGGCCGCGCCGATATGATGATTACAGGCGGTGTGGATACCGACAACAGCCCCTTTATGTATATGTGCTTTAGCAAGACCCCGGCCTTTACACCTGGGGATAACCCGCGCCCGTTTGATGAGCAATCCGACGGGATGATGGTGGGCGAAGGCGTGGGCATGATCGTGCTCAAGCGCCTGGAAGATGCCGAGCGCGACGGAGACCGCATCTATGCGGTGTTACGCGGGATGGGCAGCAGCAGCGATGGCCGCTTTAAGAGCATCTATGCGCCACGCGGCGAAGGCCAGGAAAAAGCCCTAGAACGCGCCTATGAAGACGCGAACATCCATCCAAACAGCATACAGTTGATCGAAGCGCATGGCACCGGCACTAAAGCCGGGGATACGACGGAAGTCACCACGCTGGTTCGTTTCTTTAATAACCATGTGGACGATGTGAACAAAGGCGATAACGATCGGCTGGTGGCGCTGGGGAGTGTTAAGTCGCAGATCGGTCATACGAAGGCCGCCGCCGGGATCGCCGGGTTGATTAAAGCGTCGTTGGCGCTGCATCACAAGGTGCTGCCGGGGACGATCAACGTGGCGAAGCCTAACTCCAAGCTCGGTTTAGACGACTCGCCGCTGTACATCAACGCGCAGACGCGCCCTTGGATCGCCAATGGGTCGCCGCGCCGCGCCGGGGTCAGTTCCTTCGGCTTTGGCGGGACGAACTTCCACTTTATTTTGGAAGAATACACCCATGACCACAGCAATAAATACCGTATTCATCACACATCGGAAACGGTGATCTTCCACGCACCGACCCCGGCGGAACTCATCGCCAAGATGCAAAAAGTGATGAATAAGCTACGCACAGAAGACCCAGAAGAACAATATCTCAACTTGAGCCAATATAGCCGTGTGACCAACGTCCCCGCGCCGGATGCGCGTTTGGGCTTTGTCACCGACTCGCCGGAAGAGGCAATCGAACTGCTGGATACCGCGATTAAGTTTATCCAGATGAAGCCGGAACAGGAAGAATGGCATCATCCTAAAGGCATCAGCTATCGGCGGCGTGGGCTGGACTTAAAAGGCCGCGTGGTCGCGCTGTTTAGTGGGCAAGGCTCGCAGTATGTTGATATGGGGCGTGAACTGGCGTTGAACTTTGCCACCGTCCGCGAGAGCTTTAGCAAGATTGACCACCTCTTTAAAGAGGAAAACTTGCCGCTGGTGAGTAACGTCGTTTACCCGACCCCGGCCTTTAACGATGAGGAACAAAAGCGCCAAGATCGCATGATCCAACGCACGGATTATGTACAGCCGGCCATCGGTGCCTTGAGCGCCGGGTTGTATCGCTTATTCCGTAACGCGGGTTTCCAGGCGGATTTCGTCGCCGGGCATAGCTTCGGCGAACTGACCGCGCTATGGGCGGCGGGTGTACTCAACGATGATGATTATTACCGTCTGGTGAAGGCTCGCGGTTTGGCGATGGCCCCGCCGGATGATCCGAACTTCAACGCAGGGACGATGATCGCCGTTACCGGGGATTTGAGCAATTTAGATGCGGACATCGCCGGGTATCAGGGCGTGTATCAGGCCAACGTCAACAGCCGTACACAGGTTGTACTGGCGGGTACTGCGCAGAACTTGAACGCGGCCAAGTCTATGCTTGCGAGCAAGGGTTATAACGTGGTTGATCTGCCGGTAGCGGCGGCCTTCCATACGCCGTTAGTCGGCCATGCACAAGAGCCGTTCGCCCGTGCGATTAACGGCGCATCGTTTAACCAACCCCGCATCAAGGTGTACGCCAACGCTAC